>PNEW01000104.1 GCA_002922725.1 Verrucomicrobia bacterium Opi.OSU.00C
TCCCCTTGGTGATAGATGGCCAATCACTCGATCATCTTTTTTTACTGGAAGAGAAAATTTATTACAGCGCTCAATAATTTTTGTAACACCTTCATTTTTATCCGAACCAGACCTGATAATTATGCATACAACATTTTCAGGGCAAACCTTTAATAACTCAAGTGTAGCAAAAACACCCAGTGAATAGGAAAATTTGGAATCCTTACGATAACGTTTATATTTATTAGACATTGAGTTAGGTATTTTTAGTTATCCCCATAATCAAAATTTGTTTCCTATCCTCCGGCTTGAAAATCGTATTAGGAACTTAAAAGTTTTCAAATTTATTTTATTTGCCAATCTTACGCATTTAATCTAAAGGTAATAAGCTTAATTTTTAAGTATAAAATGTCTTATAATATTGAATCGATAATAGTGAGATTCATATTATTGTCGAGACCCCATCTAGTGGTAATCGCCGGTTGCAGAAAGACGCGACTAGATTTGATAACCTTCAACAACCTAAGTGAATAATATTTAAAGTGTAAGCTCTAATTTATTTATGAGTTATTATATATTTGTTACCGGTGGCGTGGTTTCTTCACTTGGGAAGGGGCTAACAACTGCAGCTTTAGGAGCCATTCTAGAACAACGTGGCCAAAATGTCCGCCTACAAAAGTTTGACCCCTATCTCAATGTTGACCCTGGAACAATGAATCCTTATCAACACGGAGAAGTATATGTCCTGGATGATGGAGCAGAGACCGACCTCGACCTTGGTCATTACGAAAGATTTACTTCAGGGAAATTGACTCGACTCAATAACCTCACCTCTGGGCAAGTTTATGAAACACTAATCGCTAAAGAGAGAAGAGGTGAATATCTCGGACAAACTGTACAAGTCATTCCTCACGTAACAAATGAGATTATTGAACGTCTTTTAATGGTAAGTAATGATGTGGACATCCTAATTACAGAGATCGGTGGTACCGTTGGTGATATAGAAGGGTTACCTTTCTTAGAAGCCATGCGACAATTCTCCCTTGAAGTAGGTAAGGAAAAGGTACTGTATATTCATGTTACACTTGTCCCTTTCCTTCAGGCTGCTGGAGAACTAAAAACAAAACCATCTCAACAAAGTGTAGCCAAATTACGTGAAATAGGTATCCAGCCAGATATTCTTGTTTGTCGAACAAGCCAAGAGCTACCCGATGATTTACGACATAAACTCAGCCGCTTTTGCAATGTACCTTATAAAGCCATTATCGAAGAGCGCGATGTTGAGTGCTCAATATATGAAGTCCCAATGATGCTTGAAGAAGAAAAACTCGATGATATTGTTATTGATCTACTTCATCTTGATGTTCCGGATAAAATTGAAGACGGTTGGAAGGATGTAGTCCGTCGATTAAAATTTCCTGCTAATACAGTGAATATTGGTGTAGTAGGTAAATATATAGAGTTACAAGATGCCTACAAATCGGTCTATGAATCCTTATGCCATGGTGGCATCCATAATGACTGTAAGGTAACCATTCACCGTATTGATTCAGAAACTCTTGAGGAGGGTGATACTTACTTACGTCTTCAAGAACTCGATGGCATTCTCATTCCAGGTGGATTCGGTAAGCGTGGGATTGAAGGTATGATTATTGCCGCTCGCATTGCCCGTGAAAATAAAATCCCTTACTTTGGTCTTTGCCTTGGAATGCAGATCGCCGTTATCGAATATGCACGAAATGTCCTCAAAATAGAAGAAGCGAATAGTTCGGAGTTTAATGAAAAAACACCCCATCCTGTCATAGATATAATGGAAGAGCAAAAAAAGCTTACTAATAAAGGTGCAACAATGCGGCTGGGGTCATATGACTGCAAACTTATACCTGGCTCCCGAACACAAATTGTTTATGGTAAGGAATTGGTTCAAGAACGCCATCGTCATCGTTTTGAATTTAATGATAAATATAGAGATGAATTAGAAAAAAGCGGCATGAAGGTATCTGGAATTAACCCAAAAAATAATCTTGTCGAGATTATAGAAATCACTGAACATCCGTGGTTCATTGGTGTTCAATTTCATCCTGAATTTCAATCTAAACCACGTAAAGCTCACCCTCTATTTGCTGACTTTATTGCTACTACACTTATTCGAAAAGAAGATCATTAATATATGTATGACTTAAAATAAAGACTACCTATATTGATAATAATGATTTTTTTCTTAAAAATAATTTGTTAATCGAAATATAAAATAAGTAATAATTAACAAGTTTAGCTGACTCTTTTTCGAGTTAATTTTTCATAGCTAGTCTAACCGCTTCTTTTGTTCGAAGGGTAATTTCTGAAAATTTTCCTTCATTAATAAGTTTTTTATCAACAAACCAAGACCCTCCAATAGCAGCAACTATTGGTATGGACAAATAATCTGCAACATTACTTATATTGATACCGCCTGTTGGTATAAAACGAATACCAGTATGTCCATAGGGGCCCTCCAATGCTTTCAACATTTTTACTCCCCCCGATATCTCAGCAGGGAAAAATTTTAATAATTCAAACCCCATTTTATGAGCTTGTTCAACTTCAGTCGGCGTAATAACACCAGGAGTAAGAGGAAAACCAACTCGCAGAGCTTCTTCTGCCACACCCTTATTAAATCCTGGTGAAACTCCAAACCCAACTCCTAAATCGACGAGCCTAGAGATGAGACTAGCATCGAGAATTGTCCCAGCCCCGACTATCATTTCTGGGTAACTTCTGCAAATAGCCGCGATTGTTTCAAAAGCCGTCTTAGTACGCAAAGTAACTTCGATAAGATTAAGACCACCTTCAAGCAATGCTTCAGCTAATGGTAACGCTGACTTAACATCTTCTATTACAGCAACGGGAATCACCCTTAATTTTTCTATAACCTTAAATGGATACGTCACTTTTTTATGTAAGCAAAATTACTGACATGCCTCTACGAGATTAAGATCTTTGCTAAATATTATGTCAATACCCCTTACCCCAGACAACCCGGCTATTACTAGGTTTACCGCTTATAACACAATTACCTGATTCTTCTTCTTTATTAAATGGAATGCAGCGAATAGATACTCCAAGATCTTTTTGAACTTTTTCTTCAACCTCAGGATCACCACTCCAATGCGCCATGGCAAATCCTCCGTGAATTTCAGGTTTATCTTTGTTTTGTGGAGTGAAAAATTCATAAAATGCTTCTTTTGAATCAATGTCCGTAGTATTTTCATTCAAATACTTTTTCGCTTTTTCAAATAAATTATTCTGGATTTCATTAAGCATTGTTCCAATTCCGCTTATAAATTCTTTTCTTTTCTGACTGAATCGCTCACGCCGCGTCTTATCTCGTCGACCTACAAATACATTATCTTCGGCTATATCTCGCGGACCAACTTCAATACGAATAGGGACACCTTTTTTGATCCACTCCCACATCTTATCACCCCCACGAATGTCTCGGTTATCTAATTCAACTTCTAAAGGCCGTGCATCCCAAATAATCCCTTTTAATTCATGGCTTAGTTTTTCACAGTAATTAAATACTTCGTCTTTAGATTTATCATCACGTATTATTGGAAGGATTACAACATGTATTGGTGCCAAACGTGGTGGTATGATTAAACCATCATCATCACTGTGGGCCATGACAAGTCCGCCCACCAATCGAGTGGATACTCCCCATGATGTTGTCCATGCCAAAACTCGGTCTCCATTTTTATCTAAATAAGAAATGTTGCTCGCCTTGGCAAATTTTTGGCCAAAATAATGAGAAGTACCTGATTGAAGAGCTTTATGGTCCTGCATCATTGCTTCTATACATAATGTCTTTTCCGCTCCCGCAAATTTTTCACGGTCAGTTTTTTCACCTTGGATTACGGGAAGCGCCATGTACTGCTCACAAAAGTCCGCATAGACTTTCAACATCCGACGAGTTTCCTCCATTGCTTCCTTTGACGAAGCATGGACCGTATGTCCTTCTTGCCATAAAAATTCTGATGTGCGTAAAAATAACCTCGTCCGCATTTCCCATCGCATGACATTTGACCACTGGTTGATGAGAAGAGGTAAATCACGGTAACTCTGTACCCAGCGTGAATACATCTCTCCAATAATTGTTTCTGAGGTTGGTCTTACGACAAGGGGT
>PNEW01000105.1 GCA_002922725.1 Verrucomicrobia bacterium Opi.OSU.00C
GCTGCATCCACCAAGAATCTGGACGCATCGTCTGACCAAAGGATGATGTTTTGTTAGAATTTTCTGTTGGCGTCATCTGAATTGGCGTGAAGTAAAAGGAATCATGGGTGTGGTGAGAAGCTTAAAAGGAGGTAGATATTCAACTGATTAGGAATAAATTACTTTAGATGTACCTAGATTCTGCGTTAGCAGTATATCTTATCTACTATTAAGGGTTGTTTAGAGGTTTTAATGCATTCTACCAGAATAGATTATAATTAAATTTATGGGATTATCAGCTTTATTAATTACGTAAAATTAACCAGTAGTAAGTGCAACGAAATTTATATTTTAGTAATTTGAACTAGAAAATAAGTATAATTAAAGTTCATCTCTTTGCGTAATCGTATATTAATATACTCACCTATTATTCTCCGAGATGTTTATTAGGAATTAGATAGTTTTTTATATAATCTCCGACTGCTGAGGTAATTTCAGTTATTGTGGGATTATACCCATTCTCTTGTAGGCGAGAAATATCTGCCTGAGTGTAATATTGATACTTAGAACGTAAATACTCGGGCATTTCAATAAATTCTATATTCTCTTCAAGGTTCATTGCTTTGAAAATTGAAGAAACAAGTTTATTCCAAGTAATCGCAACTCCACTACCAATATTAAATATTCCAAAAATATCTTTTTCTTTAGCGATATATAAAGTCATTGCCACTGCATCTTTGACGTAAAGAAAATCACGTTTTTGTTCGCCATCTTTAAAATTTGAATTATAACTTTTAAAAAGGTTCACTTTGTGAGATTCGTTTATTTGGTGAAACGCTTTGTTTACTACACTACGCATATCTCCTTTGTGATTCTCGTTGGGGCCAAAAATGTTGAAATATTTTAATCCAACAATTTTATTCAACATCCCTTTATGTTGAGCATAAATATCAAAAAGATGTTTAGAATATCCATATAAGTTAAGTGGTCGCAGTAGGTTGAGTTGAGTAGATTTATCACTTAGCCCCTGGGAACCATCCCCATATGTAGCTGCAGATGAGGCATAGATAAAACGAACATCTCTTTCCAATGCCCAATGAGCGAGTCTTTTGGTATATATATAATTATTACTAATTAGGTAACGAACATTGCGTTCTGTTGTACTTGAGCAAGCCCCAAGATGAAAAATTATTTCAACCTCTTTAAATAAATGAGGTTTAGTATGGATTTTATCTAAAAATGAGTCTGCTTCATAAAAATCATCATATATGAGCGGATCGAGATTATTTTGTTTTTCATTTTGATCTTTATAATCTACGATAATGATATCATTTATACCCTGTTTGTTTAATGCCCAAACGAGTGCACTACCAATAAATCCAGCACCACCTGTAACAACGATCTTTCCTTTTCCATATTTAGTCATTGAAGATGTAATTGCTTAATAGGCTTTTTTTTAAACTAATATTTTAGTGGAAGACTAAGATAGGGTGTAGGTAGATTTGATATCAGTTTTCAATCAATCCAGATGAATTATATCCTAAATAACCAAAATTATTCTTTAGCAAGTTCGGCAGATCTTTTTTTAGCGGCAATTACTGTTTCTGCAATAATACTTCGAAAATTTCTACTTTTCATCACCTCAAGGCCCGCGAGAGTTGTTCCCCCTGGAGAACTTACAAGATCACATAGTCTTTCTGGGGATTCTTTTGTGCGAGCAAGTAGGCGTGAAGATCCAAGTGCAGTTTCTAGCGCAAGTCTGTATGCGAGTTCTGCATCTAATCCAGCTTGTATCCCTCCATCTCTCAAAGCAGCAATAAACTCAAATATATAGGCGGGACCACTTCCGCTTAGTGCAGTTACTGCATCCATATACTCTTCTAAAACAAGTATGGTTGGCCCCATTGATCCAAGAATTCCTTCTGCGATTGCTATATCAACGTTATCTAATTTGTTTCTCAAAGCATAACAAGTAATTCCTGCACCAATCTGACCAGGTGTATTGGGCATGGACCTTATAATTTTATTAGTGTGAGGAAATTTACTTTCAAGCTTATGAATTGTGATACCTGCTAATATGGATATTATGAGCTTATTTGCGCTAAGGTTTGCGTTAACGATTTCAATTTCATGTAATTGTTGGGGCTTAAATGCAAGTACGAGCGTTTGAGCTTCAGTAAACAAGGTTTCAAGATTATCTGTATATAAGATTCCTGTTTGCTTTGAGAGTGATTTACCAGTCCCATCATCTGCACTTGTACAAATGAGTTCATCAGGACGGTAAAGTTTGTTCGTAAGCAAACTAGTTATTATTGCAGATGACATTCTGCCTGCACCAAGAAATGCTACTTTAAGCATAGAACATGTAGGTAAGTGGATAAGTGCTTATGGGGTCAAGTGGAATAATAGGCCCAACAATTTGAGAGATTTTAGCTCTTAGGTTTATATTGCCTGTTAAATATTCCCATCAACTATTATAACGGATGATTAAAGATCACAGTAGTCCCTCCTTGGGTATTCCTTTCGAAGGTGATATCACCTCCGAGTTTGCGAATGCTATGGCGAGCGATTGTTAATCCTAGACCATGATTGACTGAAGGTTTTGATGTTATAAAAGGGTCAAAGACATGATCTGCTAAGTTTGGATCCATTCCTTTTCCCCTGTCAGATATCTTAATTTGTAGATGTTGACATTCATTGTGTTGGGAGATCTTTGTTTGGATATGAACCTTACGTTCTTTTGTATAACTTTCGGGATAACTTTCCAAAGCATTCATTAGTAAGAGCCCAAGAATATTTCCAAAAGTTTCAATATTCGTATTTATATCGGTTTCTGGATTTTGATTTGATAGTTTAATGTTTGAAGTTATATTGTTTTCCATACTAAAATGATTAATACTTTTCCTCAATAACTGTCCAATAGGTATTAAAGTTAATTCAACTTTATTCTTATTAGCAAAAAGATTTAATTGATGGGCTTTCTTGACAATGCGCTGAACAACTTTGTTTATCAGCTCAGAATTGCGTTTTACTATTTTGGGGTCATTTGCACAGGTTTCGATATGATCAATATAACCTACAATCACACTAAGTGAGTTATTAAGATTGTGAGCAATGCTTTCGGTAATTGTGCCAATTATCGCAGACTGGCGGGCATTATTTTCTCGAGCTTGGCGATATAAGTTTTTGTAATGATTATCTCGGATTAGTAACTGAGCTTTAATCCGGGCTGTAGTTTCTTCGAGGTCGATGGGTTTAGTAATGTAATCTACTGCCCCAGCATTAAACCCTGCAATTTTCTCTTCTTTAGTGCTTATAGCGGAAATAAATATAATTGGTATGGATTGAGTATTTTCTTCCCTTTTCAATCTTTGGCATATTTCAATGCCATTTAAGCCTGGTATAGTATTATCAAGTAAAATTAGGTCAGGTTTCTGTTTAGCTATCCTATTTAAGGCAGCTTTTCGATTGGAAACAACTTCGACCTCCATTCCTTCTCTCTCAAGTTTATCTTGTAGCCCATCGAGGTTAGTTGCTTCGCAATTGATGACAACAATTTTTGCTTTGATCTTCAAAACGATTTGACAGGTCTAATTAAAATAAAACATTTCACTTACAATAAGGATAAAGCGCAGAATGCCTGATATTAAGTTAAATATAATACTTAATAATTACATTACTTTTAAGTCTTTAATAAACTGATTGAAATTCAACTACTGAAGATCCTAACTTTTAAGTGAATAGCCTTTTACAATAATCTTTAAAAAGTAATCGACAAAACTAGTTATGATCGTTCAAGACAACAATACAGCATGAGCAGATTGACAAAGATTACAAGGTAGATACTGAATTATTGGGTAATATGTGGTGTTATAAGACTGAATATTAATTGATGATATGTGCTTTCCTATAAGCCTTGAGTGTATTTCTCATTAGAATTGCTACCGTCATCGGACCTACGCCACCAGGAACGGGAGAGATTTTAGAGGCAAGGGGCAAAACACCCTCAAAATCAACATCACCAACGATCCGATATCCACGTTTTGTTGAATCATCAGCAATCCGGTTAATACCTACATCTATTACTACTGCTCCTGGTTTTACCATGGAGCTAGTGATAAATTTGGCTTTACCCATTGCTGCTATTAAAATATCGGCTTGCCTAGTTATTGATTCCTTTTACTTCACGCCAATTCAGATGACGCCAACAGAAAATTCTAACAAAACATCATCCTTTGGTCAGACGATGCGTCCAGATTCTTGGTGGATGCAGG
>PNEW01000106.1 GCA_002922725.1 Verrucomicrobia bacterium Opi.OSU.00C
TAAAGACTATTTCTCCAAAATCTTCACAAGCATTTACACCCCATTGTTCCAATAATGTCATAGCCATCGGACCATACTGGTCAAGAGCGTATTCACGAATACCTTCAAGTAATTGTTGCCCCGATACATGGTTCGATTTTCGGATTTTATTTTCCCGTTTTAGGTTACTTAAGGTATGATCCAGAGCTTCGCGCATGAAATAGTATACACCTTTTGTGAAACGGGAGTCACTCCGTGTAATGAGATCAATAACCTCATTGAAATCTCTGTTACTATCACCCATCAGTAAATAAAAATTAACCGTTTATAAATCCCGTTGTGATCAACTCTATTTAGATATAATATCATATTTAGCCCTTTGTTTGTCTATCAGTATTTTTTAAAAAGCGAATACCCTTAAACTGAGATATTTGGTCTTTTATAGCTGTCTCAACAGGTAAACGCTCCATACTTGATGCACCGTAAAACCCATCAACTCCCTCTGTTCGCTGCAGAACATATTCCGCATCTTTAGGCATGGCAATAGGACCACCATGGCACAAAATTATGACCTCAGGGTTTATACTCTTAGCGACCTCGCAAATTTCCTGAACTTTTACTGGTGAATCTTCTAATGTCACAGCTGTTGATGCTCCAATCGCCCCTTTCGTAGTTAACCCCATGTGCGCAACAATAACATCCGCACCCGCATGTGCCATAGCTTTTGCCTCCTCAACATTAAATGCGTACGGCGAGGTAAAAAGACCCATCTTTCGCGCCTTGCCAATCATCTCAACCTCAAGATCATAACCCATTCCAGTTTCTTCCAGATTCTGACGGAATAAACCGTCACATAATCCAACCGTTGGGAAATTTTGTATTCCAGAAAATCCAATCGCTTTTACTTCCTGTAAAAATAAATCCATTTGCCTGAACGGATCTGTACCGCATACACCGGCAAGAACAGGTGTATCTTTAACTATGGTGAGCACTTCACTAGCCATTTCCATGACAATCGCATTAGCATCCCCATAAGGCATGGCTCCCGCAAGAGAACCTCTTCCCGCCATGCGAAATCGACCACTATTATATATCACGATTAGATCAACCCCCCCCCGCTTCTTCAAATTTTGCACTTATCCCTGTACCTGCACCTGCACCTATTATTGGTAATCCTATGTCTATATTTTTTTTTAGCCTTCCAATAATCTCTTCACGTTTGAATGACATTTTCAGTTCTTTCTTTGATTAATTAATTCTAGCATCATATTAACTGCTTTGTTTGAAAATTCAGGGTCATTTATATTGTAATCCGTTTCAACAAAAAGGATATTTTTGTTAAGGTTTAACTTTATTGTATTAAACATCGCACGATCTGCCTCACGATCACAAAACAATTCACCATCGCCATCCAAGATGGACACCCCTTTGAGTGGAACCAGAAATGCAACCGGCCCTGTGGCTGCATTGGCTTTTTCTGCAAATATTTTACCCATCTTCTCATTTTCCTCTTTATTCGTCCTCATTAAGGTAACCGAAGGATTCCATTCATAAAAAAGCCGCATATCCTTACGGTAACGAGATGGGATAGTCTCTGGACCACCAAAATTGACCATATCCACACAACCTGGAACAATAAGATGTGGAACTCCTTTTCTCCCCGGAGCATCCAATCGTTGAGTTCCAGCACCAAATACACCCCCACATATTGTATCTGCCCATTCAGTTGTTGTTATATCGAGGACCGCATCGACCATCCCTTCATTTACAAGACTTTCCATCGTCTTTCCACCTGTTCCTGTTGCGTGAAACACAAGTATTTCATAACCCTTGGCAGTCAGTTCTACAACGCAAGCATTAACACATTCAGTAGTGTTACCAAACATTGAGGCAGTAATTATCGGTTTTTCTTCTTTTGAAGTAATAATTTCTTGATCAATCATACCACAGATGGCACCTGCAGCACGTGAATAAATAAGGCTCGAAATTCTATTTACGCCAGCAACATCAACAATCGAAGGAATCATTGAAATATCTTTCGTTCCTACCTCATGGGAAACGTCCCCTGAGGCAATTGTTGATACACATACTTTAGGTAATCCAAGTGGAAGTGCCCGCATGGCTGAAGTGATTACCGAGGTTCCTCCCGATCCGCCCATTCCAATGATACCGTCAAATTTATCCTCATGGTAAAGTGCGCTAATTAATATTGCTGCACCAGCTGACACAATTTTCATTGCTTCACCACGATCCCTCTTCCTCCGAAGCTTTGTGAGATTGCCATCCGCCGCCCTGATAATCTTATCAGTCTCCACATCAACGGGGAATAAATTTGTTGACCCGAGAATACCCGTATTAACTGTAAATACCTTATGACCTTTACTCAAGATTTTCTCTCGAAGAAAATTATAGTCGTCCCCTTTTGTGTCAAAAGCTCCAATCAAACAAACTGTCTTGCCCATATCTATTAAATTATAAGTTGGTCTTACTAAATATTCATCCCCATATTACAATAGTACCCAATAAGCTACCGTGCGTCTGAATCCCAATAAAAGTAAATTAAATTTCGCTATATCATTGATTATTCAGACTCACTCAAATTAATCGATCTCACGGCGAAAAACTTACCATTAAACTTTTCTTCGAGAAGTTTTTTGGTTGGTTCCGGTATTTTATCCACCCATTCATTAAGATCATCATCATTCTGTATGTCGTCATCTAATTCATCAATACCCTTTTCTCTTTTGCTTATTTCCAAACCCTCATAGGGTTTAACTTCATGCATAAAATTGGAATTAGATACTGTTTCTTCAATCGTTGAGGGCAGATTTTTTTTTTTTTGTTCTTTTTCTTTTGGAAGGCCGGATGCGAGAATTGTGAATTCTTTAATCAAAGAATCGATCGCTCGGACCCGGCTTTCTTCTACGGCTTTTAATAATGTTATTTCAAAATTTACTTTTTCAGATAACCCTGTCTTAACCGCAAACTCACCAGCGTGAAGCGCTTCAAGTAATCGTAAGAGTGATTCCGTACTGAGTGTTGCACCCAGTTTATTAGGCTTTTCTTTATGACGTATGGAGGCTAAAAGAGCCGAGTGTACATAATCCTCAAGATCAAGTAATACCCGGTAAAGGTCTCGCCCTTCGTCAGCAATTGCTTCTATGTACATGAGGATTTCCTCATAATTGGCCGAGACCATAGCTTTTGAAAGACCTTTAACTTGTTCGACAGAAGCGAGTCCATAAATATCAAGCACATCTTTTTCTCTTATTTCTTTATCGCAAAATGATATTAACTGGTCGAAAATAGATTGAGCATCACGCATACCTCCATCAGCTAAACGGGCGATAGATTCCAATGCTTTTTTCTCTATTGTAATACCCTCTTCTTTAGCAATATTGATTAGCTGCTGAACAATAATTTTAGCTGGAATCGGTCTGAACTCGAACCTCTGGCAACGAGAAACAATTGTAGGAAGAATTTTTTGTGATTCAGTCGTTGCAAAGATAAATTTTACATGTGATGGCGGCTCTTCAAGCGTTTTGAGCAAAGCATTAAAAGCTGAAGTTGAAAGCATATGGACTTCATCAATAATATAAATTTTATAACTGCATTGGGCCGGAGCGTACTGGCAATCTTCGCGTAGTTGACGCACCTGATCGACCGAATTATTTGAAGCCCCATCGATCTCTATTACATCCATACAGTTCCCTTTCATGATATCCTGGCATATGAGGGAATCTTCGGGCGTTTGGACCATAGGTCCGTTCTCACAGTTCAACGCTTTAGCCAAACAACGCGCCATACTGGTTTTACCGGTACCTCGTGGCCCGACAAAAAGGTAAGCATGAGCAATACGCTTAGTTATTATGGCATTCTTGAGAGTTCTCACGATATGATCCTGTCCGACCACATCATCAAATTGATTAGGTCTCCAACGACGTGCAATAACCTGGTATCCAACTTCCATAACCTTATTATGTTAAAAAAAAACAAAGTATAGACAAGTGGCTTTAATGTCGTAAATTAAAAAATATAAAATAAAGCATAGATCGTACACTTCATCGCAGTAAAAGGGGATCAAAAGTGGCCAGGCACCCTACGGCACATGCGAATCCTGGTTACCGTTGCTCCCTTCCGGGCCTGGCGGGGTTCACCGGTTCGGCATTGCATAGGACCCGGCCACTATAAACTATCTATTAATTTCGCTAGGTTATCAACCTGTAATTTCAATTAATCCCAGAAACAATTCCTTATTTTCAATCTTAT
>PNEW01000107.1 GCA_002922725.1 Verrucomicrobia bacterium Opi.OSU.00C
AGGTCTCGTGGGCTCGGAGATGTGTATAAGAGACAGCTCTACGTCTAATCTTTTAGAAATTTCTTTTACATGTTCGTCTTTTAAATCTCCATCTTGACCAGGAGCGATTTGATTTTTAAGTTTTTTTAAATTAAAAAAAAGTTTTTTTTGAGCGGTAGTGGTTCCCATCTTGACTAAACTCCATGATCTTAAAACATATTCCTGGATTGCAGCTTTAATCCACCACATTGCGTATGTTGCAAGTCTAAACCCTTTATCCGGATCAAATTTTTTTACAGCTTGCATTAACCCAAGATTTCCCTCTGAAATTAATTCATTCACAGGAAGACCGTAGCCACGATAACCCATAGCTATTTTAGCTACTAATCTTAAATGACTAGTAACTAATTTATGTGCAGCCTTCAAATTTCCATTCTCTCTCCAATTTTTTGCTAGCATATACTCTTCCTCAGCATCTAGCATAGGAAACTTTTTTATTTGTGCTAAATAAATTGATAGACCTCCGACTGAAGGTACAGGAAGATTAGTAATTTGATTTTTTTCACTCATGATTTTTATTTATAGATTAAATTTATTATTTCAACTGCTTAATTTTTCAAGCAAATTCAATATCTTTTTAAAACCATCTGGAAGATCTGAATTAAAACTCATCCATTTTTTTGTAGTAGGATGTGAAAATTCTAGAGTTTTGGCATGCAAAGCCTGTCCAGACAATTTATTTAATTTGGTAAAAAAATCACTGTTAATCTTTTTAAAACCAATTTTTTTTTTACCGTACTGTTTATCACCCAACAAAGAGGTTCTTTTGTATTTTAAATGAACTCTAATTTGATGGGTCCTCCCTGTTTCTAACTCGCACTCAATTAAACTAATTTTAGGAATATCTTTTATATTAAAAACTTTTAAAGTTTTGTAATTTGTTATAGCTTTTTTTCCACTAATATCACTTACTGTCATTAATTTTCTATTTTTCTGATCTCTTTTTATTAATGTAATTATCTTTCCATCTAAAGGTCTGACCACACCCCATGACAAACAAATATATTTTCTTCTAATAGAGTGATTACTAAATTGACTTCCTAGATGGGCATGAGCAAAATTATTTTTAGCTACTACAAGTAATCCACTTGTCTCTTTATCAATTCTGTGAACAATTCCAGGTCGTAATTTTCCGTTTAAATCAGATAAATTTTTTTTGTATTTAAATAACAAAGCATTAACTAAAGTATTATCATAATTTCCAGCTCCCGGATGAACAACCATACCTTTTGGTTTATTTATTACCATTATATCTTTATCTTCATAAATTATTTCTAATTTAATTTTTTTTGGTGCAATAGTTTGAATATTTTTTTCAATAAGATTTATTGATATTTGATCATTATATTTTACTTTAGCTGATGGTAACACATTTACAGAACCATTAATTTTTACCTGTTTGTCAGTAATTAATTTTTTTAAATAAGATCTTGTGAAATCATTTATATTTTCTGTTAAAAAAATATCTAATCTTTTTCCACTATTTTTAGTATTAACAGAAAATTTAATTGTATTATTCATAAATTAATTTAAATTATTCATATTGCGCCGGTAGCTTCAACTGGATAGAGCGCCGGATTTCGGCTCCGGAGGTTATGGGTTCGACTCCTATCCGGCGCACCATTCATTTAAATTATCCAATCTGAATACTTGTCCAAATTTTGAATAATATATTCAGGGAAAGTATTATCAATTCTAATTTTTTCTAATCTAATACCTCTGCCAAAAATATCCTCATTTGATAATATTTTTTTTTGAATACTTTTTTCACTTAAACTGTCATTATTATATTCTCCGTGAGAGAAGGATTTTATTTTATTTAATATTTGAGATGGCGTTTGCATATATGAAAAATGCCATCCTCCATTTATTATTTGTTGATTCAATTTATCTATTCTCCAAAAAGGATAATCTTTAAATTTTAAATTTCTTAGATCTTGGAATGATTTAATATTTTTCTTTTTTGTAATTCTTGAACCTATCCAATTACTCTCTTCCAAGTTTTGTAAGTTTAATTTGTACATAAACATTTTTTGAGAAAATGCTACGAACTTTTTTTTATTATTTATCTCTGATAATTTTGTGAGATCAGGTATTTCGTCTGAATCAGACAAAATTATTAGATCTTCTGGGGAAGCTTTTTTGACACCTTCCATTAATGCATTTCTTTGATGCTGTTCTATAGGAGACCCACCGCCAGTGTGTTTATCAAAGTCGACATGTTCTTTATATTCTGCTGCGATAAAAATAATCTTTTTTTTGAATTTAGAAAATTTTTTTATATCAAAATTTAATTTTTTAGTTTTACCTTGATGAGTTTTAGTTGACTCCGAAATGACAAAATAATCAACAAACTTATCCAAAACATTTAATCTTAGATCAACGATATGATCTTCATTAAAGTATTGAAAGCAATCATAAATAGCCATTAATTGAAGTAGTGATCCTCTAATTGTTCTATTTTATTGTCACTAATTTTAAATCTTTTTAATATAACTTGCAGAACTTTTAATTGACCAAAAATTAGCATCAAGCTTGTAAATTTCTCAATATTTGCTTTTATCAACTCTTTACCAGAGTCATTATTAAAATTTGGTATAAATATCATATCAACTTCGGCTGGAATTCTCGTGCTATGATTTCCAATTCCTTTCCAATCAATTAAAACATAGTTCATTTCATAAAGAAAATTAACTAGTTCATGCCAACTCGGAGTATTTTTATAAATTGAAAAAAAATGTGCTTCTATTTTAAGAAATAGAGGCCGAAAACTTCCTATTCCTTTAAGAATTTCAAGTTCTGCTCCTTGAGTGTTAATCTTAAGATAATCTAACATTTTAATATTAAGTTCAGAAAGTTGATTACTTATCGTATCACAATCTATTTGAATGGTTCGGGTTACTTTATAATTTTGAAAATCCTTTTTTTTAATTCTGTGTAAATCAAAAGCTTCCTCATTTGGCATGTACATAGATGAACTTCCCAATCTATTATCTAAAACATACAAATTTTTCTTCTCTTTATTACTCCAAAGACCTTTATTAATAACAAATTTTTGTTCCTTAAATTTATTTGCCTCATCTTTTATAGGTTCTACTAAAATACTTTGAAAATATTGGTTATATTGATTAGGAAAAAAATTGTCAGAATTAAACCCTCCTTGGGCACCAACATCTAATGCTGTAATCTTATTTTTTTTGAGTAAATTCTCTATATGCTCTTTAAAAATTATATTTTTCATTACTTTTGTAACCCTTTTCACTCAAAAAATTGATAACTCTTCTATTTAATTTTAATGAAATTAATATTTTGTAAATAATGGGCAATAAAAGTTTTATTAAACTTCTAATAAATTTTTGGATTTTTATTTTCATATTTAGAAAATATTTATTTTTTTGTAAATGTAGTAAGGCCTATTTTCTTTCCATCAATAAGAGACGATGAACAATGAAGTCTAGTCCTATCAAAAATCAACATCGAACCCATTTCCCATTCATAGACTATATCAATCTCCAGTCCCTCAAGATTTTCAATTTTTTCATGTTTTAAATACTTTTGGTGATTTTCTTTGTTAAATGCCTTTTTTTTATATAAATTTAAATGTTCAGAAGACCTTATGTTTTGACCATATTTAAGATCAGTAACTTTTAGTTCACTTTCATCAATTGTAAAGTTAGTTGAATTTCCGTAGAATTTATTCTTAAAAATAACCGTACTACCTTTGGAAGTAAGTGGAATTAAAGTTTGTTTAAAAATTATCTCATCTAAATTAAAGCCTGCATCTACATGTAAGCCTATAGGATTATAGCTTTCTTGAAAAAGACCTAAAATATCATCATTATTTTCATCTTTAAGATTATCCATTTTGAACTCTCCAATTTCATTTTTTACTTTATTGTAAAAAAGAGACTCAAGTTCACTGCTATAATTTTTTAGCCATCTTTTTTTTATAACGTTTTGTTTTTTTGTTATGAACTGTAGTGGGCAAGTCTTGATAAAGCTTTAAAAATTTTTCTAATTCATTTTTATTAAATAAATTTTTAATTATCTTTGGTGATCCCTCTATTTTTTTTTAGCACCCTTAGGATGTATCTACTATCCTATTGAAATATTACCCGAGTGGCTTCAAG
>PNEW01000108.1 GCA_002922725.1 Verrucomicrobia bacterium Opi.OSU.00C
GGGTAGAGGAGCTCGGTGAGTGGGTGGGATTTACGCGTATGCGCGACAAACAAGAAATCGGATCAGCTCCGATGAAAAAACGCCATGGAGCGTGGCCGCCAAGACAAATAGGGAGAACGACATCACAAGACTATCTCGAGTGGTCTCAAGCTGTTCCCGTTATGGAGGGATTGGATGAAAACCTTCAGATATATTCCATGCCTGTTTTCCGTCATGGAAGCCTATTTATCGGGTTACCGGTTATCCACAACCAAAGGAGTGATCGAGCCTGGACTGAGTTAGCGTGGAGTGCCGACACCGTTGAATGGCATCGCATTTGCCCCGGATCACCTCTGATAGGCAACAGCGATCCCGTCGGCAGCTACGACTGGGGTTGCGCATATTCATCAGCTTATCCGATTTTACTCGATAATGAAATCCGTCTTTACTATGGCGCGAGCAATGGATTACATTTTGGTTGGCGTGACGGCTTTTTATGTCTGGCTACCTTACGTCCAGATGGTTATGCCGGTTACGAGCAAAAATCGGATAAAAAACCTGCTTCTGTTACGACTAGTCCTTTTGAATGTAGAGGGGGAGAATTTCAGCTCAGCGCGGATGTTCAAGGTGTAGGATCAGTGATCGTTAAATTACTCGATAAAGCGAATGATCAGTTGATAGCCGAGAGTAAAACCATAGAAAAGACTGTTACTAATGGTGTTGTGAAATGGCAAAACGGGTTTTCAATAAATACGGTCAAAGATACAGTTGTTCGCATGAAATTTATAATTAACGCTGCGAAACTCTATTCATTTGGTTTTGACCTCATTAATTAAGTTTTTAATTAAGTTTATCGTATGATGCTTAAAGAGGAAGAATTGGATCGTTATGATCAGGATGGTTATCTAGTTTTACGTAATGTCATTGACCGTTCAGTGCTAGACCCCATGTGCCACTCGATTGATGGATTTGTCGAAGAGCAAATCATGGAGTTATATGCAGCAGGAAAAATAAGCAACTTGCACAGCGATGCTCCTTTCGAGAAGCGCTGGGCGATGGTCTGTCGGGATAATTCGTTGCAGGAGGGCGAAAACCGTGTTGTGCAATGGGGAGCTGGTAGTGGCCTATTCAATGAGACTATATACAACCTGCTAGTCGAGAGACGTCTGACCGACATCATTGCTTCAATCCTCGGTCCAGAAGTCTGGGCACATGGTGACTATTGGATTCGACCTAAAGTTCCTGCTGACCCGATTACAACATTAGCGTGGCATCAGGATAGCAACTATTACCTCGGCAAGGGGGACAGTGACTACTATGAAGGTGATATGACAGTGACTCAGGGTATAGTGCTTACGGCTTGGGTCCCGCTTGTCGACGTTAGTGAGCACAACGGATGCCTCAAGCTCGTTCGCGGCAGTCATCGTCATGGATCTATTGCTGCCCGAAGAAACGAGCTCAAACAATGGTCCCCCGTTAAAAAAGCCACGGAATATGGGACCGTTATCAATGCATCGATGCAGCTTGGCGATGTGCTCATATTTAACAATTTAACTATGCACGCGTCGGGTAACAATAACTCAGACCACATTCGTTGGAACATTGATTTGCGTTACTCTCCGACAGGACATGCTGTTGATTGGCATAAATTGGGAAATGAATTGGATGCAAGATTTCCAGGATTCATTGCTCGCAGTGACGATCCAGCAAAGGTCATGAGTTGGAAACAATGGCAGGACAAGTGGAACATCAGTCTTACAGCTAAATAAAAATTTTATGTCAGATAAATCACATTGGAATCTTCGCATTGAAAACAATTGCCTCTTTGTCGATGACGTATCAAATGGTAAGGTGGCATTACAGCACAACGCCCGCCCAGGTCTTCGACCTTATATTCACCCACTGCGTATGCGGGGAGGTGGCGTAAGCCTGACCGAGGATAGCCCGGGTCATCATCCCTGGCAGCATGGTATCCAGACCGGTTTTCACGGTGTCAACGGTTGTGACTTCTGGTTTGATCCCGGACAGAAACCCGAAGTGGTTACTGGTACGATAGAGCCCAGCGCACTCAATATTGTAAGTGCTGAACCGCCAAGCTGGAATATCGAAGCGAAATGGCGGCACGCGAATGGCAGTGACCTCCTGACCGAAAGTCAAAGTTGGTCCCTGCTCGAGGATGATAAGTTATTATTTTTAGATCTGGACTGGACGCTTCAGGCAATCCCCGATATAGATATTGAACAGCACGCCTACGGAGGGCTTTTTATTCGGATGCCATTTAGGCAGAGCAGTGGGGGAGATGTTATCAACGCAAATAGCTTGCGAGACGAAGATACTGAACAGCAGGCAGCAACCTGGGTTGACTTGCACATGCCATTAGAGAATAGCGAGAATGGTGCCGGCATCACGGTATGTGATCATCCCAAGAATCTTGATCACCCCGTTCACTGGCGGGTAGATGACAGTTGTGGAATCAATCCGGCGCCCTGTATTCCTAATTCAATTGAGTTACCAGCTGGAGCAATGTTGCGTTTCCGATACCGCCTGATCCTACACAACGGTCCACTGCCACCTGAGCAAATCAATAAACAGTGGGCGACTTTTGCGCGAGTTTAAGATAGGTTGAAGATCTAACGATTACGAATTGATTCTACTTTATTCAGCGAATTTACTTTTTGACCTTTTGACTTTTTAACTATTTGAATTTTTTGAAAGGAAAAAATATTATGAGATCTGTAATCTGTGTTAACGAACGATTTGATGCGATATGGCCTTTCGCTGCTGATTATTGGCACGATCGATGGGAGGAGAATGGAGGTTGCGAATTTTATCGCACTGAAAATTCTGATGCACGCGCGCCTCAACTCGTTTCAGATCCTGCATCAGTTCAGCGATTGGTCCTTCTCGGTCTTACTGTGGGATCTGAGGATCTCGAACCTTTTACCTCACTCGAGGAGTGCTACTATGAATCTCAATTTGAAAAACTATCAGAGACAGAAATTGAAGCGGCAATCGCCCGCGGTGTGAGCTTTATTCCCCACAGGGTCGATGTCTATTGGGGACAATCGGTATCAGAATTTGGCCTCGCACTGACCCTCTGTGCACTACGCCGTATACCGCAGACCTATGCCGCCATAAAAGATAGTCTCAAACTCTGGGACTATATTCCGGAGGTGGGAAAACCAGGGCAGCGCGGTGCGCAATTTGGAGATGATACCCGTTTTACAAATGGCACACTCGCCGGCAAACGGGTGCGTGTAGTCGGAGCAGGTAATATCGGAGCCCGTTATTCATCTTTTTGCACAGCGTTGGGAGCCCAGGTAGCAATCTGGGATCCTTTTGCGCCGGATGCCTCTTTCGTTGTTGCAGGTGCAAAACGGTGCTTCCATTTATCTGAACTGGTGAAAGATGCAGAGATTTTTGTCCCCATGGTGCCTCTCAAAGATGATACTCGTGGTTTAGTAACCGCTGAGTTGATTGATGCACTGCCACATGGAAGTCTAGTCGTGCAGGTGACACGGGCCGCGATTTGCGACACCGACGCGCTCTATCGACGCGTATTGAACGATGAACTTGCGCTAGCCGCAGATGTTTTCAAACCAGAACCGATAGCTCTGGACTCCCCGTTGATCGGACGTGCCAATGTGGTGCACACACCGCATAATGCTGGTCGTACAATCGATGCGAATCATGCCTATGCTGACGATTTGATCTCACGATTCAAACCCCGTTAAGGAAAGACTATTAAATTGTGGCAATTTTAAGTAACGGAGAAACTCAACGAAAACGCAAAGAATTGTTAGACCAAGGCTTTACCATTGTGCCGAGTATGATGCCTAAATCTCTGCTTAATGAATTAAACGACTGGTCTGCTGAACGATTACCGAAGATTAAAATTGACGATAGGATTCGCTATCAGGGTAGCGATATTTATGTATTTACCGAGCGCCATTGGGAAAAAACAAATGGCAAACCCATGAAGGATGATCATCCTTACTTCAAAGATCCCACGAGAAGATTGATCGACGATAAAAGGACTGTACCAGCTTTTGTACAACTTATCCTCCTCGTCGTACAAGACATACGCATAAAGATTGTCATAACGTTTTTCCCACGGATTATCCTCCCCAAATAATGGGTTGCTTGAGTCCTTCTC
>PNEW01000109.1 GCA_002922725.1 Verrucomicrobia bacterium Opi.OSU.00C
AGATGTGTATAAGAGACAGGTGTTAGACTCATTAATCTTGTCAAAGGAGATAAACTCATTGGGATTTCAAAAATCATTACAGTAGAAGATAGCAGTAATTAAAAGATTCAATATATTTAAAAAAGTTCAGTTTGTTCAGATTGGGTAGAACTTGTACGACTACGATTAAGAAGCCAAGCGAGAGTAACATTTTCAAAGCCAGAAAGATTTGCAATGTGCATTAAAAGTACCGCTGATGCGATTGCATCATAGAGCGCACAATGATAATGACGTCGATTTGGTGGACAATGTTTTGAAGTTAACGCTTCAAGTTCCAGACCCAAATTAAAATACTCAATTAAATCTTTTAATTTATGACTTAATAATTGTGGGTATAGCTTTATTGTAATGACGCAAGTATCTAGCCAAGGCCCCCAATCAGCAATCTCTTGATCAGTATTAAAAAAATCAGGGGAATAAGTAGGATACGGCCATACCATTTTAAGAAGACTATTTTCAGTCGGAGCATGATGCGCAGCGAGAGGTCCTGATTTGCGTAGTTGATTAAAGTACGCCCATTCCTCGGAAAATGGATTTGTATTTTTTGTGTTGGAGTTTTGAATTCCATGTAATTGTGACTCTATAGCACAAATTTCAGCATGTGCCATGCATAACCGTGTTTGTGTTGCTACAACGTCACGATTTAGTAATGTTGCGACACCATATTCGATAATACCACACTCACGATTACCTTCGAAATCTACAAAGTGGATTGGAGAATCAGTCCAAAGCATATATATGTTTAATCATTGATATATCATCTACCAAGTGCGAGCTGTATTGAATATAGCCAAATCCCAATAAATGGTCGCTTGCCATTTATTTTAAAATAACTTTGAAATTCAAGGTATTGCTCCATTCATTTATACTTATCAGATAATGAAAGAAAAAGATTTAATCGAGTTTATAGGCGAATTAGCTCAGGAAAGTGGTCAAATAATAAAACATTATTTTTCAATTCCAGAATTGAAAGTCGATCTCAAAAAAGATGAAACTCCGGTCACCTTAGCTGATCGTGAAGCAGAAGAGATAATGCGAAAAATTATTGAGAAGAAGTTTCCCGATCACGGTATAATGGGTGAAGAATTCGGTTCAATAAGAAATGATGCAGAATATATTTGGGTCCTCGATCCTATTGATGGAACTAAGGCATTCGCAAAAGCCTGCCCACTATTCGGCACACTCATCTGCCTTACAAAAAAAGGACGACCTATACTTGGGGCGATTCATCAACCATTGCTTAACCAACTAGTCATTGGGGATAACGAAACAACCTATCTAAATAGCCACCAAATACATGTATCTAATACGAATAGTTTGAGTGAAGCGGATCTTCTTTGCGGTGACTTAAAAAGTCCGGCAAAATATCACAATGCTCAAAACTGGGAGAATCTTATTAAAAATGTTCACTCTCTCCGTACATGGGGTGATTGCTATAGTTACCTATTGGTTGCAATGGGAAATGCTGATATTGCAGTAGATCCGATTATGCAACCATGGGATTTACTTGCACTCATCCCTATCATTCGAGGGGCAGGTGGTTCAATTTCTGATTGGCATGGAAATGATCCTGTTAAAGGATCTTCGATTGTGGCATCCAACCCGCATATTCATAAGCAAGTAATCGAAATACTTAATACCTAAATAATTACTGTTATATATAATGGAATATTAAATATAGGTTATCATGAAAAATAATTCAGGGTTTTCATATGTAGCAGTAATGGATGATTTACGAAAAAAAGTGTGATCGTAATCACTGGTGTGAATAGACCCATTGCAATTTTTTGATTTCTCTATAAAGTTCTTTAATTGTAACAAAATTTTCTTCTGAATTTAGTTTCGCTTTAATGATGTTTTTAACTGTTGTACACTGCGCACGATAGTATTTTCAGAAAGATAACCGCTAAATACAGTCCCTGGTAGAACCACCGAGTTTTTACCCAAAATTGTTCCTGGTTGTAAAACACTATTACACAACACTTCAGAGCGTTCCCCCAATAAGGCACCCAGTTTTAGCATCTGACTCGAAATGCGACTACCATCAGGCAAATTAACAGGAACTAAATCATGAAACAGACGAAGATTTGCACAAATGGCTCCAGCTCCAAAATGAACATCTGAACCTAATATTGAATCACCAATGTAATTAAAGTGTGCCGTCTTAACTCGATCCATCAGTAAACAATTTTTATATTCACAAGAATGCCCCAAAACACACCCCTCCCCTACAATGACATTACCTCGAATATAGGCACCAGCACGGATTTCTGTGTTAGCACTAATGTAAGCTGGTCCTTCTATAACGCAACAAGAAGGAAGCTTGACCGAAGGATCAATGATTACATTGCCACTTATCGATACTGCCGGCGGTAAATTAGAAGGTTTGGAATAATTACTAAAATCAAATTTATCTAAGGCTTTTTTTATTCCACTAACCCACTCCCAAGGGGAATCATCTCCTTTAAAATAAGCCCCAAATGGCAAGGATCCTGGCAGTTTAAAAAGATCGTTTGCTTTCACTTTTAATCTTTACTGGAGCGAGCGAAGGGGCTCGAACCCTCGACATCCACCTTGGCAAGGTGGTGCTCTACCAACTGAGCTACGCTCGCAACTAATTTTGATGATAACTTTTCCGGATTTACGTTAATGTCAATATCTAAAGATTATACTTTGTTCGAAAATGAACACTGAATAGATTTTTTCAATTTAATCCTAAGGAAAAGTTTTTTCCGTCTGATCTATCCATTTTGAATAATTCAATTTTACTTTAATATAGTGTCCCATTTCTTTTATTTTAAATTCTAAGCCACAACATCAAGTTCTGGCCATTGTTGAAGTTTTCGGTGCAAAGTTCGCCTGCTAATACCTAACAATTTCGCTGCTTTAGTACGATTACCACCAACCTCCACCAGGGCGTTACGTAGTAGCCGTTTTTCATTTTCTCAACCGCTCAAAAAACACGGTCCATCCTAAACCAATAACTATTAACGGTGAGTCGGATGATGGAAATAATTCAGGAAATTTGATTATCGTAGAAATCTCCATGCAGTATAATGATGGTTATAATAACCAAATATACGCTTACGCGAATTCAATTCATAATATCGAGGGTGGTACACATCTCTCCGGTTACCGGACTGCACTTACACGTGTTGTAAATAATTATGCCCAAGCAATACACCAGAATAGTGATCGCGCAAGACAACCATTTATTGCTACTCATTGTGCAGCACTGCCATCTAACCTTCTTGAAAGTGAGCTTTTCGGTCATGAAAAAGGAGCCTTTACCGGTGCAGTTGAACGTCGTATAGGGCGTTTTGAAGCGTCACATGAAGGGACACTTTTTCTCGATGAGATAGGTGAGATCGATCAGTCGACACAAGTAAAGCTACTACGTTTTATAGAGTCTAGAACCTTTGAACGGCTTGGAAGTATCAAGCCCATTACAGTTAATGTTCGTCTTGTCGTCGCTACAAACCGAAAATTAAAAGAACTTGTGAAAAAAGGTTCATTTCGTGAAGATTTGTATTACAGATTGAATGTTGTGTCCATTACTTTGCCACCATTGCGTAATCGTCGAGATGATATTTCACTTCTTCTACAGCATAGTATTCAAGAGTTCAGTGAGGAAAACGCGGTGCCTCCTGTTAATATAGATACTTCTGCTATAAAAATATTGGAAAAATATGATTGGCCAGGAAATATACGTGAATTACGAAACTTTGCTGAAAATGTTGTCGTGATGAAAAGAGGAAGTAATGTTACTAAATACGATCTTGAACAGAAGTTTTCAAATGATATGGGGGATTTGGATTATAATGATGAGATGATAAATCCATTATCGGTTGAAGAAAATGAAAAACGGCTACTACGTAACGCCCTGGTGGAGGTTGGTGGTAATCGTACTAAAGCATGTCTCTTATACACATCT
>PNEW01000110.1 GCA_002922725.1 Verrucomicrobia bacterium Opi.OSU.00C
CTCTGAGAGAGATAAAGCGTTTTTGATTGGGCCATTCATCACCAGCTTTATTTTCCTTGAAGTCAAGAAATAGGGGAAGTTGACTGTAACTATATTGGGCTATAGCTAACCAGTAATAAACCGTTTCTAAAACGAACCAAAGTAGAAAAGCGGAAACCGACAAAACCCAAAATGGGCGGTTAGAACCTCCAACATAACCAATTAAATAGGCAAATGCGAAGGCAAATAAAATCCACCGGGCCCACCGGAAAAATATCGCTAAAACAGGAGATGCAAAATGTAAACTAGTGTAAGCTAGTGCAAGGGTCGCTATAATAAGTATAAAAATACCATGCATCATTTCAAAATTTATAGACATAACCTGCAATATAACGGGAACCTGATAAACCATAGTTTCCCCAAACAACTTTCAACACGAAACGAAAAACGTTTTTTATCCTAACTTTTTCAGTTAAGCCGTAAGGGCATTATCACACACATAAAACTTTCCAAGGTTCTAAATACACCCGGGCTAAGTTCGTCTTTAAACTCAAATATCACCTCATCTTTTGTTAGCGCTTTAAGTGGGTCAATGATAAAATGTGGATTAAAGGCCACCTGTACTTCGGGACCTTCGTAGACAACAGCAATAGATTCATGAGATTCGCCATATTCCGGACTAGATCCACTAATTTCTAAGAGATTGTTGGTTGCTTTTATTTTTATAGAATTATTTTTATCACTCGTTACCAGTGCTGCCCGACGAACACAATCAAGGAGTAGCTCACGTTCTACTTTAACCCGTTGCTCTATTTCCTTTGGTATCACCTGATGATAATTTGGGTAGTTACCTT
Source organism: Verrucomicrobia bacterium Opi.OSU.00C (assembly GCA_002922725.1). Classification (GTDB taxonomy): domain Bacteria; phylum Verrucomicrobiota; class Verrucomicrobiia; order Opitutales; family PNEW01; genus PNEW01. The sequence goes on from PNEW01000110.1 coordinate 834, forward strand.
CAACAACTTTGGAGATGAGTTCTATGCTACCAATAAGTCCATTATCACCTTCTTCGTCATCTGTATTAATCTCAAAAGACACCTGCCGTTCGTTAAACGCTATTTTAACCTCATCTCCTTGACCTAAAAGTCTTTCAACCTCTATAACTGTTTTTGCCGGTAGTATAAGATGTCCCATATTATTCTCGCCAATTTCCATTTTGATACTCGTAACCGCGAGTCGTCGCCCATCAGTAGCTGCAAGGGTAAGTTTGTCCTCTTCAAAATTAAAGTAGACCCCATTCATAATATATCGTGTCTCATCTCCAGATTGTGCATAAGAAACATATTTAAGCATAGTCGCCAACTCTGACTGTTTAAATAGAAAAACGTGTTTGTCGCTAAAGGTTGGAAGCGGAGGAAACTCATCCTTGGCAATACCCATAATACGAAAAAGCGAGCCTCCTGAAGTTATTTTAGACTGGTGGTTTTTTGAGGATTCAAAATTAACTTCTAAATTGGGCAATTCACGTACAATCGTAGCTAGCTTACGAACAGGTAAAGTAATTCCACCAGGTTCTGTAACAACAGCTTGAATATTACATCGAATGCCAAGATCGAGGTTAGTTGTTGTTAGAGCAATCCCTTCTTCTGTAGATTCAATTAGAACGTTGCTTAAAATTGGCATCGTTGCACGAGTACCAACAACATTAAGTACTTGTTGTAAACCACTACTGAAATGATCTCGGTTGATTTTAAATTGCATACTATGAATAAAATAAGGAAATTTAAAGAGTTACTGGCAATGCTATATTAATAAAGATTATTATATTATATTTTTATTCTTATTATTATATAACTGGGTAAAACTGTAATATTCAAATCAAATCGTTAATATTCAATATCTTGTATATTTATAAATAGACTAACTATTTATGAATATTATGAGGATGAAATAAAATAGAGTAATCCAAAAGTAGATATTAATACAATATTAACGCATTTTCCATAACTTGTTCCCAATTATAATGAACCGCGTTTATTAGCCAGCCATTCTTCTTTGAAATGACGTATCAGACCAAAAAAGATATACGCGAAGAATAAAATAGCTACTGCAAACCAACGAAAGTGGTAAATAAGGGCAAGGCCGCATAAAAAGGAGATGAAGGTACGTGATTTAGCCTGTGTATTCCAATCAATTGTTTTAAAGCTCGGATAGCGAATGTTACTCACCATGAGAAAGGCAATCAACAAAAGAAGGATGGGAAGAAATATTGTACCATCTTTTAAGTTATAACTATTTAGAACTAGAACAAGCGAGGCAATCATGCCGGCAGCGGCGGGTACAGGTAAGCCATGAAAGTCTTCATCAGTAGGCAAATCTTTGTTACTGATTAAAGGGTGTGTAATAACATTGTAGCGTGCTAGCCGGACAGCACCACACAATAGATAGATAAAACCTATAAGCCCACCGAGTTGACGGAAAAAAAGGATATTCCTCAGTTGGGGAAAGAATAAGAAAGAAAACCATCAATGCTGGAGCCATGCCGAAAGAGACAATATCAGCAATTGAGTCAAACTCTTTGCCAAAAAGGGATTCTCGTCCACTTAATCGAGCGAATAACCCATCAAGAAAGTCAAAAATTACTGCGCCAAGTATAAACCAAACAGCTTGTTCATAGAGCGCTTCTGGAACCATTGCTTCTTTAACAATATCATCTGAGATACGCATGGATTCAGCGAATTTTGCTTGAATGCATCGGATAACGGCCAGAAAACCACAGAGCAGGTTCCCTGCCGTCATCAGGTTCGGGAGGACATAAATATGGCTCGCTTCAGTAGCGGATATGTAATTCCTTGAACGCCCTTCATCTTTCTTATTAGTTGACATCATTATTTACTGTTCTTTTTCAGACTGTTGAGGTACTTCCAAAAAGATTGGTCTTGTTCCATGATAAGGTCTTCAGATAAGGGTAGTTTTGAACGGAATACGAAATCAGGAAGGGTATTTTTATGGAGGATATAATGATTGTATAAGGAATTGCTATCGACCTCAAAATAACAACGAAAGCCACCAGCACGAAGTCGATAGAACGTTGTGCCACCTCTTGAAAATTTACTCAATGGTTCTCGAGGTTGAGATAGTTGTTCGAATGTTACACCACTGATCTGTTCAACGAGCTCGAGCTGTTTGCTCATCTCGAGTTTATTCAATTCATCCATACTCTGGTCGCTGAAAGTAACTTGAAACATAGCCTTTAATAAAAACCTGGAAATAACCGGCATTCATAAGCAAAGAGTGTAAAAATACGAATATTTTTAGTGCTCCTGCAACTTAATTTAGAGGAGAAAAGGTAATAGACAAACAAACAAAAGGAGCGAGGACAAATAAAGTAAATTTTTAGGATTTTGAATCAGAGAATGATAATAGAGTAGAAAAGCCTTTAAATCGAGAGTATCATAGTGCAAATTGTTGCAAAATAAGAATTAATTCGACAGATTCGATATTATGACTGTAATAACGATTAGTTCACCACTAACCAGAAAGAGTATGGTTACTCTGTAAAGAAAATGAGTTTCTTAGAGGCGCAGAAGCTTGCAAAAATAAAGGCTTACGAGAAGCAAGCAAAAAAAAAGAAGATAAAGCTAGATCAATTTGCAATTTTTACCGCACAGTTGGCATCTATGTTAGAAGCGGGATTACCTCTTGTATCTGCATTGGAAGCGCTTCAATCACAAGCTGAAAACCCAGTTTTTCAAATCATCATTCGCGATGTTAAAAATGATGTTTCTAGTGGAACCTCATTTTCTGAAGCGACACGCAAGTTCAGTAATGCCTTTCCCAATCTTTTTGTTTCCATGGTCGAGGCCGGGGAAGCTAGTGGTGGGCTCGCAGATATCCTTGGCAAGGTTGCAATCTATTTTGAAGATACTGTAAAACTACAAAAACAAGTAAAAGGAGCGATGACCTATCCCATTTGTGTCATTATCCTAGCCGTAGGATTAGTTAATGTTCTTCTTGTCTTTGTCATTCCTGTTTTTGGGGATATGTTCGCGGATTTTGGGCAAGAGTTACCCAAGCCGACACAAATGCTCATCGATCTCAGTGACTTCTTGAAATCATATATTATTTATATATTGATAGGGATATTTGCCGGTTATAAAGTGCTCATGAAAGTAATCACCACGGTTAAAGGCCGTGTAGCGAAAGACAGGGTAATTTTT
>PNEW01000111.1 GCA_002922725.1 Verrucomicrobia bacterium Opi.OSU.00C
CTTGTAACCCATGTACTATATCACCTAATGATGAAGGCTTGATGACTAGAATGTCTGGCATAAGATGCGTTTTCGTGTTTAATAGATTGCGATTAATTTATATATAATTCTACAGTTAAATAAATTATTTAACTGTAGAATTTAGGATAAACCCATTTTAACTCAATTGTCTTTTTCGAGTTAATCATTGTGTTTTTGTTAATTTTAAAAAGTGTGGGCTGGATCCTGGCCATAGTTCCAGAAAGTTTCGTTCATGTAATTTGCGCGATCCTTGGTGATTTATTGTATATTTTAGCAATACGACGAAAAAAAACTATGCTCGGTAACCTTCACCACGCCTATCCAGAAAGGTCTCATTCATGGCACAGAAAAATTGCTCGTGAAAGTTGCAGACGACTAATTGAAATGGGGACATTTGCACTAGCTTCACCTTGGTTCAACGAAAAACGAGTCCGTGAAATTTTGAGCATTCCTGAACCATCATTACAAATTTTGAATCAACTTAAATCTTCATTGCCGAGTGGAATTGGATTTATTCCTCATCTCACTATGACAGAAAGCCTCATAACGATCCCCTTAATCTTCCCTGGGCTCCCACCCCAAAGCGCTATATTCCGCCCATTAGGCAATAAAACATTGGATGCATGGATAAAAAAAACGCGTGAACGATTCGGATTTAAATTACTTTCCCGAAAAAAAGGATTTAATCAGGCATTGAGTTTAATACGAAACGGCGGTTGGGTGTCTGTACTTTTTGACCAAAACGCAGGTCCTAGTGGAGCTTTAATCACAGTTTTTAAACGCATCGCATCTGCCACAACGCTTCCCGGTTTAATAGCAAAGAAAATGCAAGTCCCTATGGTTATCTTTTATGCGCATCGAAAAGCATTTTGGCGAGCTGATTTTATTGCAGAATCTTTAGACTGTAAAATGGATCCCGTACATGTAACCTTAGAAGCAAATGCTAAATTAGAAAAATATTTGAATCAATCTGACGACACTTGTGCTGAATGGTTATGGATTCACGATCGTTGGAAAAATTCAGGATATCCCAAGTAAACGATTCCATCTGGAACAAAAAAAGAATTGGCTTTCTGAAAGTGTCGATTATTATAACTTGAAATCAATACCTCGAAAAACTCGCTTTTGGATACGATTACCAAATTGGTTGGGAGATATGTTGATGACATTACCCTTAATACGCGCTTTAAAAAAAGGTCGCCCTGATGCAGAAATTACTCTTTTTACTAAGGCAGATTTCATCCCGTTACTAGAAAAATTGGAATTAGTTGATAGTTTAATCGAACTACCAGCTAAAAGCATTTCCTATTTCTTTCACTTTTTACCTCTTAGAGCAAAATATCCCGATACCTATATTCTTTTTACAAATTCACTTAGAGGCGATATTGAAGCATTTCTCACTGGATGCCCACAACGTTTCGGTATTATCAGACAGAGCAGGTGGCGTCCTCTGCTAACTCATTCATGGAAAACCCCCTCTCATATTAATGAAGCCAACCTCCATCAGACTCGCATTTTAGAAATGTTTTTTAAACATTTTGGATTACGTGAACAGTTAGACTTCTCTCCATTGATGACAATTACCGATCAAAGTCGACAGTCCAATTTTATTGGTTTAATCTGTGGTTCAGAAAATGAACCTAAAAAACGATGGCCAGTAAATTATTGGTGTGAATTAGCAAACCGAATACTTGCCGAAAACCCAAAGGTAAAACTTATCCTATTTGGAACTACCAAGGATAGGGAGATAACACAGCAAATCGCTTATGATCTGCCACCTGAGCGAGTCATTGACATAGCAGGGGAAACAGATCTTTTGGACTTTTGTGAAAGAATTTTAACATGCCGACTTATCGTTTGTAACGATACTGGTGGCATGCACCTTGCAAATGCACTTGGTTTACCAGTGGTCGCTCTTTTCGGACCCACTAACCCCTTAAGAACAGCTCCTGTGTATGAAGCCCCAGTCAATATCATACAACCGCCTGCTTGTCCCCCAAGGGGTGGTTTGAGCCTTAGTGAGATTAAACCAGAATCAGTCATCTCGCTCTTAAATAAATATACTAAATAGTTCTTCCATTAATACCTCTCAAAACTTATCGACACCTGCTTACTATAAATGTTAGAATCCATCCAAGATCGGGAACGAATAATTTTTCGTGCATGCTCATTATGCGGAAGTGATAATAGTAATTGTCCGCCTGGAATATATTCTCAAGTGCCTTGGATTATCAAGAGCTGCTCAAAATGTGGATTCACATACATGGAAAATGTACCTACTTATCCAATGTTAGAAAGCCAATTTGCTTGGGAAAAGACCTCTCTCGAAGAAAATCATAAACGATTAAAATCATGCCCTTTGCTTAAGCGAATGAGCGGAGTTATAAAGCAATTTAGAAGACGTATATTAAAAAGAGATAAAATAGGCAAATGGGTGAAACACTATATTCAGCCAGGTAACATTTTGGATGTCGGTTGTGGGACTGGTCATGTTTTGGAAAACTTACCTGAAAACTACCACCCTTATGGAATTGAGATCTCAAAGAATCTCGCTAAACTCTCCCGTGAAAGAGTTGAAAGGCGCGGTGGCATAATAGTACATGCCAATGCAATCGATGGCATTACAAGTTTCTCTCAAGAATTTTTCTCTGGTATATTATTAAGTTCATTCCTTGAACACGAATCCGATCCGGGTAAACTTCTTCGGACATTATATCCTGTATTAAGAAAGGATGCAGGAATAATTATTAAGGTTCCTAATTATTCTTCTTGGAACCGCAAATTTCGAGGGAGTAACTGGTGTGGATTCCGCTATCCAGATCATGTTAATTATTTCACGCCTCATACCCTTAATAAACTGGTACAAGATTGTGGATATCGTATTGGGCGATTTAATTTCATAGATTATTTTCCCTTAAGTGATAATATGTGGATGTTAATACAGAAATAGGACGTATCTATTATCACAAAACAACTTGTACATTTTATTTGAATGTAAAGTCATGTCTGCTTGAAGGATTTTACTATACACATATCTTTCAATACCCATAAATTATTGACAATAAATAAAATCTGAAATCTTTTACTCCCGTCAGTTAGCATCATGGCCTTTAAAAAGCTTTTTCCTTATTTCAAATTACTCAAACTGGTTAAGTGGCAATTTATAGGTGCACTTTTATGTGGCCTTATTTTTGGAGTCTCTAGCGGTTTCGGTCTTCCTTTTATGACCCACAAAGTGTTCCCTCTAATTTTTGGCGATAATTTGCCTTCTGATAAGATGCTTTTTTTAGCAGTAGCCTACCTTCCTGCTGTTTTCTTTATTCGTAATGTCAGTGGGTTTTTTAATGCTTACCTCATAGGATACTGTAGCGTTACTGTACTAGAAGCTATTCGCATGAAAGTTTTTACTAAACTCCAATCACTATCTCTGGAATTTTTTGAAAACCATAAATCTGGTGACCTCCTTAGTAGGACAATGAGTGATACTAATCAGATCCAAAGCGCTGTTGTAGGCGTTTCGAATGACCTCATTAAACAACCGGTTACATTTTTAGGTGCTTTAGGGTCACTTATTTATCTGTCCTTTCAAAATAGCCAGATACTTTTTATTTTTTTTAGTCTAATGATAATTCCAATTTCGATTTTCCCGATTCGTTTTATCGGACGTAAACTCTACATGAAAGCCTTGAGTATGCAAAAAGAGATGGGATCAATAACTGACCTTGTCAGCGAAAACTTAAACGCCGTGCGTGAAGTACGTGTATTTTCACTAGAGACAGTACAGATTAAGTCTTTTTTAAAAACTATTCGAGGTTTATTTAAAATTCAGCTCAAAGTAATTAAATATGCCAAATCACTATCTCCTTCCATCGAATTTGTAAGTTCAATTGGTGTTGCCATCGCTATTGTTTACGCCGCCAAAATACGGATTCCATTAGAAGAGGTCATCCC
>PNEW01000112.1 GCA_002922725.1 Verrucomicrobia bacterium Opi.OSU.00C
GAGGAGATTTAGTACAGACCAATGCAGCCTCTGTAGTGGTAGCAGAGAGTGGATCAACGACGACAGGGTTTGAGACTTTGATTAGTCAGAATAACTTTAAGTCTGATAATACTCCTCAACCTACATTAAGTGTTGATGCTACCTTTGCCAATGAGGATGGCGATGCCATCTCTGTTACTACTGAAGAACTTACTATTGAGTAGTGAATTATTTTATAGGTGAGATGAGTTAAGGTGATTTCATATTGAAGCATAAATGCCTCCTCTAGAAATCATTTTGATTGGACGGTGATTGAGGTTTTGGGTGTGTGGTATAACCAACTCATCAAAATCCTCACACGACTTGCTCTCACTCATTGTTCTGTGGTTATTACATAGGGTGGTGGTGGCACTACTCCAACATCGGCTCGCCATGCAGCGAGGTCACGTTGCAATTCAGCAATCTTATCCGGCATAGTGGTCGAAAGATCATTCTCTTCGCCCTCATCACTAACGACGTTGTATAGTTCAACGGTCTGATCATCGAAGAATTCAATTAGCTTGTAGTCCCCTTTGCGAATCACGTTTGATGATCGACCGCCCAAGAAATGTTTCTTCGGTAGCGGGTAGTACCAATAGAGCGAATCTCTCCGGAGTTGTTTGCGTTCACCACACAAAAGGGAGGCGACTGATACACCATCCAGATGCTGCTCCGGGTCGGGTTCGACTTTTGCGAGCTCCAGTAATGTTGGATAGAGATCGACCGTAGCAATCGGCTGATCACAAACAGCTCCTGCGGGAACCTGTCCAGGCCACCGAATGATGAATGGCTCCCTGATACCTCCTTCATACAGTTCGCTCTTGCCGCCGCGAAGAGGCGCGTTGGTGGTCACCTTCGTTTCACCCCCATTATCGCTAGTGAATAGCAGAATAGTGTCATCTGCCAAACCAAGTTCTTCAAGTTTATCTGAGATCATCCCGACACCTTTATCCATCACCTCTAGTTGCGCGGCAAGATGAGGGTTGTTGCGGGATGCGATACGTCCTTGACCTGCGTTCGGCTTGGCTTCATACTTTGCGACGAGCGAATCATGGCCCATGACTCTGGTGTGGACGGCGTAATGACTCAAAAGGAGGAAGAAGGGACGGCTCTTGTGGCGTTCGATGAAATCGAGGGTCTCTAGATTCTGCCTGTCCAGGAGATACTCTTCGTCCGGCAATCGTTGTTCTATCTCTTCGTTCCAATGATAGGGGTACTTGTAACTACCTCCTCCAATGCCGCGATTCTCGGAAAGCACGGTTTCCTCGAAGCCATGTTCGCACGGAGAAATCTCTTTTCGCCCGTGATGGTGATAACCGCTAAGATGCCATTTGCCGATGAGGCCGGTCATGTATCCGTTACGGCGCAGCATCTTGGCGATAGTGATGTGTTTTGGATCAAGAGCATGGACATCGTCAGGCCTTAGGTAGTCGGTGATACCGATCCGGGCGGGATATTGACCCGTCATAAAGCATGCGCGGTAGGGTGAGCACACAGGAGCCGATGCATATGCGTGTGTGAAACGCATTCCCTCATTGGCAAGACGATTTAGGTAAGGTGTTTCATTAAAGGTGTTGCCATAGCTCTCCAGTTCTGACCAGCCAAGGTCATCGGCGAGAACCATGATAATGTTTGGTTTTCGAGTCATGCTATTTTCTGTATTTTTTATCTCACATAACAAATGGTAATAGAGTTCTGCATATTAGCGTATGCGCATAATGATGTCAATGTTGAGGAGTTGTAAGGGGTCAAACGTTCAGAATTAGATTTAACCCTAAACAACATCACTGAGTAACCACAGTATTGACGCTAGGGTTTGAGACTTTGATTAGTCAGAATAACTTTAAGTCTGATAATACTCCTCAACCTACATTAAGTGTTGATGCTACCTTTGCCAATGAGGATGGGATACTATCACTGTTACTACTGAAGAACTCACTATTGAGTGACGCTTAATCATGTATTGTGTTTTCCTCGTGGATAAATTACTTCCAAATATAAACAAGGCAATAGATATATAAGAAGATGTGAGTGCTAGCTCTAATAAAAAGATCTAGTGGAGATGATCGCGAGTGACCAACAACATTTAAATATAAATAGTGATTGCCCAAGGCTTAATTTTGCTCGAAATAAAACTGCTCAGTTCGGGCAATCCCCGGGTTCTGAAGAAATGAAATGTTAGGAGCTTTATCCGGTACGTTGCGGAAATTATTCTTTACTACTAAAACACCATTATAGGCTGGGGAGTTCCCCACGATACCGATTACGTAAAGATTATCGACATGGACTCGCCACAGCTCTTTCCCTAATTCGCCACGTATTTCAATGGGCACTCCGTTTCCTTTATTAAATAACTCAATCAGCTGCTTGAGTCCCCCCGTTGGGGCAATTCCTTTCTGGCCATTTGTTGAGTACCACATACCAACAAATGGGGCGAATGCGTTTAGACTATCAACGGGAAGGGAAATTGGCGGATAGGCCCATGGGTTTGGTGCTGGATCGGCCCATATAGTAAGTTGATGCTCATTATTGCGAACATGCGCAAAAAATAGACTCCGCTCCTCTACTTTTAATTGTACGCTAATACCGACTTCTTTCAGATGATTGATCAAAAGCTCACCTATTCCTTCAAAGTTGAGAAAAGTTCGGCTTAATGCGGCCATTGAAAATCTCAGTTTTTCATTTCTACTGGGGTGTAACCTGTATCCATCCTTTGACCTTCTCTTTAATCCAAGTCCGTCCAAAATGGTATTGGCTTTGACAAGGTCGCGTTCGGTGTACTTCTTCTCGTATTCAGATCCAGGATAGAACAAGCTACCGGGAAGAGGTATAAACGTTCGCGGTTGGCCAATTCCCAAAAATATTGATTCGTTTATCTCATTGCGATCAATAGCAATTGATAGGGCAATGCGAAAGTCACGATTTCTCAGTAGCTCTTGTATCTCCGCGTCCCCCTCCCATGTCTGGTTAACAAAAATTGCCGCTTCAGATCCTCCTTGGTTGGGCCATAAAATTACCCGGTAATTCCCTTTTTTTGCCTCTCGTTTAAGAACAGGCAATTTATCGAGAAGGATATGGCGGTGCTGCATATCAACCTCCCCGGTCATAACTCTCATGTTAAATACTTCTATATCTTCAACCAGGTTCATTTCAATTCGATCGATGTAGGGTAACTGATTCCCTTCTGGATCGACAGCAAAATAAAAGGGATTACGCTCGAGGGTAAATATATCACCCGTGATTGGTGTAACTGTTTTCCATGGCGCTACCACAGGTAATTCCGGGTTTTCCTGCAACCTAGACATACGTATAAATAGAGCTACCCAACTCTCCATACCGAAGGTCTTAACTTTGCCTTCCAGTTCCTCCCTTGAAACATACTTTGGTAGGAACTGTTTTAAATAATGGCGAGGGGCATATAAAGGACAGTTGAATTGACGCGCACTTTGTCCAGCTCCGGTCAAACCTGCCACTTTTTCGAGGAAAGTGTAATAAGGTTTATGAAAAGTGTAACGCACAGTGTAATCATCAACTTTTTCAATTTCACATAGCTTCCCATTCGTTTTTAAATAACTGGCTTTAACCGGGTTTAGCTCGTCATTTAAAGTTAAGTCTTCATAAGCAAAGATAAAATCATTCGCGGTGAAAGGCGTTCCATCAGACCATTTCATCCTCTTTCGCAAATAAAATGTAAACTCTCTACCATTTTCGTTTATCTCCCACCTTTTTACAATATGTGGTATGATGGTGGAACCATCCAGATCGTAGTAAACCAGATGGTCTGTCTCTTATACACATCT
>PNEW01000113.1 GCA_002922725.1 Verrucomicrobia bacterium Opi.OSU.00C
AGATGTGTATAAGAGACAGCATTAACAGTGTGTCAGATGCAATGGCATGGGATCCAACATTTATTAACCCAAATATAGAAGAGATCACTATGACCTATAGTTACATGAAAAATTATGAAGATCGTGTAAAACGAGCAGTGAATACTCCGGATAGTAACGGGAATTTTGCTCTTTGGCAGGGAGGGATGGAACCAAATATTCCTGTTGGATCTAAAGAAGGTGTTGCGTCGAGCATGGGAAAAGCAGTTGACGGAGCCGCACGTGAACAACGTGAAGGGGCGAGCGGTAAGTGGGTCGCTCATTGGAAGATGGTTTATATTGTGCGGTCTGTTTGGGATAAAGCATGCCAAGCCAATCAGATGGGTAAAAAATTTCCTCCCCTTACTTACTCCCAAGATGACACAAAAGGTCTAACTCAACTAGAACCCGCACCCAGAACAATTAGAGGTGCCCGTAATCTTCTCAGTGTTGGTTTACAATATGGCAATGCCTTTGGTCAGGGGTTTCAGGCAGCAGCGCTGAAACCGGCTGATTTTTTCAAAAATGATGACATTTTATTTTTAATGGAAGATATGGCAACTGGTGAAATTCGATTGAGTATTTTGTGGGAATGGATCCATAAAAAGGCAATTTTGAATGAAGATGATCCTGAAACCGGTATTAAATCAGGAGATGTATTTACACTTGAATTGTTTCAAAGGTTATTGAAAGAAGAGTACGACAAATTGCTTCGTGCCAAGAATAAGGATGTTCATAATGATTCCAAAAAGACAACACTTCCAATAGCAAAAGAAATCGTAGGCACTTACGTGATGGATGAGGTCAAGTTACCTTGGTACATCGATTTATTGAACATCAATCTTAACAATTATAATTTGAAAAAAGCCAAAGAAAGAATCTACCTCTACCTGAAATCTTTTAAAAAAGACGGTACACGTATAACAGAAAATCTTGATTTTATTACGACCTTATAATTATTTATTATAGACTGAGAATTGTGATAATAACTCATCTCACTATTGCGAGAGTCAATATGCCTATTCTCATTTAACCGAATTTATTTTAGTCATTATAGAACTAATCGTAATTGGAAGATTTATGTTCACCCAAAAGGCGTCGTTGACGAGGTGTGGCTTGAGCCAAGATGGATTCATTGAACCTAAATCGGTGGGGGTAAGGCGGAAACTTCTGTGTAATCATACGGTGTGAATAGTGTACTTGCATTAAGTATCGGGTTTTCCTACTTTTGTTCGCCGAACCGCGATGCCAAACCTCGCTTCTGAACTGAATAACATCGCCCGCTCTGCAATGAATGCTTTGTTCTTTTACACCATTCCATGTGGTGTCCCCATTCGGCGTCCTTCCTGATCGATGGCTTCCAGGGACGAATTTAGTTGGACCAATCTCTTCATCAATATCATCCAGATAAAAATGGGCTGTTGTGATAAAGATAGGAACTATAATGTTTAGTTTGCATATAACTTCCTCTGGTAGTGGCACGGGAAGCCAGTCAACGTGTAATTCTTGATCGGGCCGACCTTGACCAGTTACCCATCCACTTTGACCAATAATATGACACTCTTCGCCATGTACTGCCTCTGTTAATTCAATAATTGGAGATCGATCAATGTAATTTAGGAAGAGAGCATTATGATTAAAAATACATTTTATATGCTTTTGTAAAAATTTTTGCTTGTTTTTTTTCCCTACGATATCTTTTTCAGGAGTACTATAATGATCGAAATTCTCCTTTATTGGTTCCAAGGCATCCATACCAGCTTTGAGCTCCGCTATTTCCTCAGCTTTTAGGACATTAGGAAAATAGACGTAACCATCGCGTTCCATTGCTTTGACCTGATCCTCAAGATTTTGATATTCAATAAGAGATAGTGAGTGTTCCATTTTAAAATTTTCTCTGGCCAAGTTTTAGCTATTAAATTTATTGATTAACGAACAATTCAGTAAAAGTAAACTGTTCACTGTTAAAAAGCCCGAGATCGCTGAGTTTTAAATTTTGAATAACGAGAAGGGCCATAAAAGAAAGTGTCATAAAGGGTGAGTCAAGTTTACTTCCCATATCCTTCGCCAATTTATCTATTTCTGTGTAATTATTTGCAACTTCATACCCGTCTTTCGTTGTCATTATTCCTGCTACAGGCAAAGATAATAATTTTTCCTTATTTGGCGTTACCGCGCATATCCCCCCTTTGGCTTCAATCAGCATGTTTACCGCTTTACAAAGTGAATGATCATCGACACCGACTGCGATTATGTTATGAGAATCGTGAGCGACCGAAGAAGCGATAGCCCCTTCTTTTAATCCAAAATTTTTTATGAATGCAATTGATGGCTTATAATCTTTGTACCGATTGACCACCGTAATTTTAAGTATATCTTTAGTAATATCAGCTGTCGCGTTCCCCGTTTGATTCTTAACTGTGTGCACCTGACTTTTAGTAATAATTTGTCCATTTAACGCTTCGATAACACGGATGTGGGTTCCAACTGCGGGAATCTTAAATTCATGAACACTTTTGGGACTTAAATTAAAGTTATTAATAATTTCATTTTTAACCGAATCGATTTTAGTTTTCCCTCCCTCCGCTACACATTGCCCATTTATGTATGTCTTTATTACTTGAAAATCTATCAGGTTATTAACGACTATAAAATCTGCAAAGTCTCCCTCTTTCAAAAGACCAACCTCTAGTCCATAGTGCTTAACAGGATTAATACAGGCCGCTTTAAGAACTTTGTAAAGGTCTATTCCTTCTGCAATAGCTCGTCTCACAAGAACATTAATATGCCCTTCGATTAGATTATCAGGGTGCTTATCGTCAGAACAAAACATCATGTATTCGGAATAGGTATTTAAAAGACCGACCAATTCATCAAAATTTTTGGCTGCACTGCCTTCACGTATGATAACTATCATACCGCACTTCAATTTATCGTAAGCTTCCTCTTCTGAATAACATTCATGATCGGTACTTATTCCTGCATCGATATACCTTTTGGCAGTCTCTCCTTTTAGACCTGGAGCGTGCCCGTCAATATTTCGTTTATATTTTTTTGCCAGAGCGAGTTTATCATAAACATCTTCATCCTTACTTAGGACGCCCGGCCAATTCATCATTTCAGCGAGGTACTTAACACCATAATCTTTAAAAAGGGCTTCAATATCTTGCGTGTTTAATATGGCACCAGCAGTTTCAAATACCGTCGCGGGGATACAGGAAGGTGCCCCAAAGAAAAATTTGAAGTTCACTTTATTGCCGTTATCAATCATATATTTAACACCATCTAGGCCCAAAACATTACCTATCTCATGAGGGTCTGAAACTGTTGCTACAGTACCATGTGGAACAGCTAATCTAGCGAATTCAGATGGCACCAACATTGAGCTTTCGATATGAACATGTGCATCGACAAATCCAGGGAGAATAAACTGGTCGTCTACAGACCCCGACTTCTCTATTGCCTCGATTCGATTGTTTTTAAAGTGAACAATCCCAGGGGTGATTCTACTATTTGGAATATGTCTCTTATACACATCT
>PNEW01000114.1 GCA_002922725.1 Verrucomicrobia bacterium Opi.OSU.00C
ATCAAGGTCAGCACGTGGGAGTACAAGGCATAAATAATACGATTATTCAAAAATTGCTAACCTGGGGTCCATCAGGTCAAGCGCTCGAAAAACTGGGGTTTGGCGATTTCAAAAGCAGCGGTTCGATCATCATTCTGACTAAAGACCCGAAAGCCCCGGCTCTTTATTGGCACCAGGATTGGATGAAATGGGAAGATCCACTCAGTTGTTCACCCTGGCCGCAGATCATGTTTCTCTCTTATTACTTAAGTGATACTTCACCTGAAAACGGCTGTTTAAAAGTGATTCCGGGCAGTCATCATCGGCGAATTGCATTGCATGACCGGTTGGTTCCGGCCCATGAACAGGGAGCTCGCTTCATAGATGAAGATCATCCTGTTATGTTTAGTAATCATCCAGATGAAGTAAAGGTGTGTGTATCAGCGGGATCCTTGGTTCTAGCTGATGCCCGCTTATTGCATTCGGCTGGGAAAAATTTTACCAACCAGCGCCGAACATTGATTCTAGCCTGGCACAACCGGGAAGCTATCACCGCTCCGAATTATTGGGATGGCGATATCCCTGAGCCACTCGCCAACCGGGATCCGGACAAGGATTACCCCGTCTGCCGCATTCCAGGCGAGTATCTTAAATATTGAGAAATTATATAAGGGTGATAAGTTAACTAGAAGTCCATCCATCGACTTCGAGGATGATATGATTATTGCTGAATAAAGGGACGACCAAGGATTTGTTTCCCCGTATTGCGCGGGTTTTGTGGCTTAAGCAGCATTTGTAATTCAGAATTAAACTGATATTTGGATAGGCTATTATATTAAAATTAAATATAGGTGAAAAAAGATTAAGATAATTTACGTCCATACCAATAAGCTACTGATCGATAGTAGGCTTCACAGTCATTCGCGTGTCCGTGTTCGATCGAAGCATGGAGTGATTTTTCGAATGTGATGGGGTCGGTTAGGTGAAAGCGATACACGGTAAAACGTCCATCGGTTTGGGTAATGTCAGTTTCCTTTTTGTCTAAATAGGTGATTCCGTATTCGGGTCGACATTCTTCTTGTCTGAATCCCCAGGCAAAATTAAAATAGTCTTCCGTTCCGGTTCCATGGAGGCGAGGGGGCCAGGGTTCACCATCGATTACAAACATATCGTCACCTTCCCACCATTTCCCCTGGCTTCCAGGGGTACATTCTACATTGAGAACGGTCCCGACGTAATGTCCCTCTATACCTTTGATATCAAGCAAGGTAAAATTTTCCTTACATTCATTATTAACAATGTTACCGTCGCCCTTGCCATGGGGTTGTCGAGGTTGACCTTCAGGAGGAATAGTGTGCTCTTCATTTAAGGTCGCATGAAAATGTAACAGGGGATCTGAAAGAGTCTCGTAGGCTTCCCAGTCGATATAGTAAAAAAAGATAACCGGCGTGTCGCCGGTGTTCCTGATCTCGATTGTCGCTGTATACTCAAAAGGCATGGGAAACAGACAGTTCAGTCCGCCCCGAAAGGGTTTCTCGGTAATATGAGGTTGCTTTGACACTTGAATGGGGGCCGCGTTCACATCGACAAGCAAGCCATGACCAAAGAGGAAAAAGTCTGCTAAAGGCATATCGATTTGCGCTGTGGAGGCATTGTCAAATCGCAGCACGAATTGAAGCTCACGATAAAAATCTGATGATGCACCATCCATCGTCATCCAGATATGACGGATGATTCCGGGCCCCGTGAGGGGAGAGACATGGTGGACATCACCTGCATCAATACGTACAAAGTCGGCATTAGCGCCTGATTGATCGTAACTGCTTTCGCGCTTCCTCTTAAACCGTTTGAGTAAGTGTAAGTCTTTTAAAATAGGGTTTTCTCCGTATAAATTATTAAGTAGAGGGCAATATCTATCAATTTCAGCATCCTGTTATTAAACTCTTTGGATCAAGAGAATTGATTAATGTATAGAAAAAGGTTGTCCCTAGTATGATATTTTATTTCTGACATTAAAGAACCTAGCTGAAATAACTCGTTTCCTCATTGTTATAAATATAACTAGATAAAAGTTGGAAGGTGAATGCAAAAAAGTTATTAGGGTAGGATGTCGAAATTATGGTTTTGAGGCTTCGATTTCAAGTCTTAGCATACCAAGATGGGTCATTCCTTCATCATCTGGGGGATGACGATTTAGGTACTCGTCGATAACCTGTTGAAGAAACTGTTCGCGCACACTCTCAGGAACTCGTTGTGTATAAGGTAACCATGTTGTCTGTACCCAACTTTTGAAACCAGGTATATCATGGACCATGTCTTTAGGAATTAATTCAACGCGTTTAACAATGAAGCCAACTTCAGATAACAATGGATAATAGTCATCAGGGCCATAGAAATAATAAGGAAACGCAAAGTCATTAAAGTAATCACGCCAGAGGGGTATTTCAATTAATTGGTCAAATGCTTTTACAAGATCAACGGCGTTATACTTACCACCTCCCATCTGTAGCAGCATTATTCCCCCTCGGCAGAGGCTGCGGGCTATTCCCTGCAGAACTGAAAGGTGATCTTTTACCCAGTGTAGGGCGGCATTTGAGAAGACAACATCGAATTCATTATGGAATGGGAGCCTTCTCGCGTCGTGTTCGGAGAATAGTATGTTTGCCAAATCGCCTTTTGCATGGCGGGCTTGGGCGAGCTGGATCATCTCATATGAGCTGTCTATACCTACGACCGTTCCATTTTTTAATTTGGCTGCAATTTCAGCTGTGATCTTACCATCACCACAACCAATATCGAGTACCCTCTCATCACCTTTTAGATCAAGTTTAGCGATAAGTTCACGTGCCCACATCTGCTGTACGGACGAACTCTTTTCATAGTCTAAAGCATCCCAAGTATATTTGTCCATGGCCATTACGATAATGAAAATTCGTCATACAAGTCTTTGAGTGTTAACAAAGACCTCTTTAAGGTGCCAAAAGCACCCAGTGTTAGTAAATCAGGTATTCTATTTTTCAAAATAATAACGTCAAAGAATTTATGTTTTTAGTTTGCAGAGGGACTTTATCTGGGATTAATTTCCAACCTCTTAGTAATATTTATGGCTACATTTCGGCAGCGTGTTCTCAAAAGGGAAATCCTAAAAGGCACTTTTTTAAATTTAGGATCACCCATTACGGTTGAAATAGCTGGAAAAGCAGGATTTGACTGGCTCCTTATTGATACAGAACACGGAGTAGGGGACCATGAGACATTGGTTCATCAATTGCAGGCGACTGGAAATACTCAAGCCGAGCCTTTTGTACGCATCGCCGCGAACGAGACTCCCCGCTATAAACGCGTGCTAGATTTGGGGGCTCGGGGGGTCATGGTTCCCTGGGTAAGCAATGTGAAAGAAGCCAAACTTGCAGTAAAATCGATGCGCTATCCTCCACAAGGAATTCGGGGGGTCGCAAGTCTTAACAGAGCCTGTCAGTTTGGGCAGGATTTTGAAAATTATTACGCCTCAGCCAATAAAGAGCTGGTGACTGTGGTACAAATCGAAACTGTAGAGGCAGTGGAAAATGCCGAAGAGATGGCGTCTATCGATGGGATCGACGTTCTTTTTGTCGGGCCAACAGATTTAACGACGAACTATGGGATCAGCCGTCAATTTGATCATCCTTCCTATCGGGAGGCCATAGCCAGAGTAATTGTAGCCTGTACTAGTGCGGGTAAAGCGGCGGGGAGAATCCTTTCAAATAATTAAACTGTCCCTTTTAAACAATTGACGCTGCCGCAGAAATGCAAAGGAGGTAG
>PNEW01000115.1 GCA_002922725.1 Verrucomicrobia bacterium Opi.OSU.00C
AGATGTGTATAAGAGACAAGGGCAAAGTCCTATATCCACCTAATCGCTAGATTGTCATCGAGGAAAACCCGCCGTCTACGACAATTTCACTACCAGTGATGAATGAGCCCGCTTGATTACTCGCCAGGAGTAAGGTTGCTCCAATAAGTTCATTGGCTTCGCCGAATCGATTCATGGGAGTGTGGTGCATTATATTTTCGAGCCGCTCACCAACGAGATATTTACGGTTTAAATCAGTTGGAAAGAATCCAGGGACGATTGTATTTACGCGAATGTTCTGTGCGGCCCATTCACGGGCGAGATTTTTTGAAATATTATGGACGGCTGCTTTAGTTGCTGAGTAGGCAAAAACACGTGAAAGGGGTACGAGTCCTGACATCGATCCAATATTAATCATGCTGCCTTTAATACCATTTTTGATCATGTAATCTCCAAATACTTGGCTTGCGAAAAAAATCGATTTCAAGTTAATACTGAGAATATTATCCAGTTCGTCTTCTTTAATCTCTACAATCGGAGTGGGTGCTGTCGTCCCAGCCCCATTTACAAGAATGTCAGCTTTCCCCGATTTTTTAATTACACGTATGAGTAAATCCTCGATTTCCTTTTTATGTGTTACATCAGCGTGTTCAAAGTAGGCTTTTTTTTTGGTATTCATGAATGACGCTGAGACGCATATTAGCTTTATCTTTGTCACGCCCGACGAGTACCACTTCAGCGCCGGCTCCAGCCAACCCCTCAGCCATCGCCCCGCAGAGTACACCAGTTCCCCCGATAATAACCGCAGTTTTGCCCTCAAGCCCAAAAAGTTTGTTTAAATATCCCATGTTCCGATTTTCGATTGAAGAATAACCACTACCAAAACGAAGCGAGATTTTACAAAGGCGCAAGAAAGAAACAGTAATGAAACTTTTTTTTTCCTTCTCTAGAAGGAGATAGCCGAATGTAGTAATCTAGAGAATCGTCTATTACGTAGAGTTAGCTTTTAGAATGTCGCGTCGCTCATCGCAATGCAAAAAAGGATACATCTACAATTGAAATGCATCCTCTTCGCTTATGTGGTGCCCCAACTTTTATCTTTTGATCCGAGCTGTTCCGCCTTGAGCGACATGTTTGACTTCTTCGAGGGTAATTTGTGAAGTGTCTCCACCGGTAGATTGAAGTAGGGCGCCGTGAGCGGCGCTGAAGTTTGCGATTTCCTGTGGCTCCATATTATTGAGAAATCCGTAAGCAACACCACTGGAAAATCCATCACCACCTCCGACGCGATCTTCAATTTCAAGATCTTCAAATCGGTTCGATTCATAAAAACTACCTTCATGCCAGAGAATACCACTCCAATTATTGATCAGGCCGCTTTTGACTTCGCGCAGTGTTGTGCAGACAACTTTGATGTTGGGATAGGTTTCAACGACCCGCTCTACCATCCTTTTAAAACTTTCAATTGGGAGCTCCTTTAAATTTTCATCCACGCCTTCGACTTCAAACCCCAGCGCTTTTTGGAAATCCTCTTCATTACCGATGATGACATCTACATGAGGCGCAATTTTTGTGTTAGCCTCAATGGCATCTTCAGAACTCCATAACTTGGAGCGGAAATTGAGGTCGTAACTGACGATCGTGCCATTTGCGTGCGCCGCCACTGCCGCTTCGTTGACTATTTTCGCGCACTTGGGACTGAGCGCGCTCATGATGCCTCCTGTATGCAACCAGCGAGTTTTCTGTTTTTCGAAAATATCTTTATAATTAAATTCTGATGAATCAGCGAGGGATATCGCGCTTTGTCCGCGGTCATACATCGTCATTGAAGCCCTTACTCCTGTGCCTACTTCAGTAAAATTAAGACCGACGCGACCGGCGCGGCCAATACCATCGTATTCTTCCATGATGATGTTGGAGGTATCCATACCCACTGCGCGGGCGTGGTTAATTAATATTCTAGCTACAGGGTTGTCGGGCAACTTACTGATAAATCCTCCTCGCATTCCCAAACGCGTAACAGCGTAGGCAACATTATATTCACCGCCGCCAGCCCATACCTCAAGGTTTTGAGAATATTCAAGGCGACCATGACCAACGGGCGAAAGACGGATCATGCATTCGCCGAGGGACAGTAGATCATATTTTGTTTTCGAGGAGTCTAGAGTTTGAATAGTCATAATTTTATTTAACTATAAAAAATGTTTATTCAGCCACTTTAAAATCATCAATCCTCCAGGTTTGTTGGTCGCATTCATTAGCAATTTCGTTAAAGGTCTGGATCTCATTCTCACTAAAGAGGAGGCCGTCGTATTTTTTCGATCGTTCTGCCGCCTCCGCTTCGAGTTGCCCAGGGAGCATACAGTGCTCATTTCCGTGACCGAATATATCATCAAATACAGCTTTTAAATTTTCTGACTGCGTCCGCCCCTGTGAAAAGGCACCGGCGTTGAGCGCATCGGGGTGAATAACTTGGAAGAAAAAGCAGGGAGTATGTTTTTCGTTATCATCTGTCCATCTACCACGCAGAGTAGGGAGGCTCCCTCCGATGAGTGCAGCGATGAGCTCATCCATGAGGCACAATGCATAACCCTTGTGCTCACCGAATGGAAGCATGGCCGCGACTTGAGACGGCTCAGTGGTAACGTTGCCTTCGCTATCGACCGCTGCATTGGGAGGGAGAGGTAATTTCTCTCGACTGAGTTGCTGCACTTTACCGGTGGATATGACCGAAGTTGCCCAATCGATAACAAGAGGAAAGCCAATCACCTCGGTCGTTGGGAATCCCCAACTATGCGGATTCGTTCCGAGGGTAGCGGTTTTACCCCTGAAAGGAACGACCTCAGCTAAAGCGGCGGTACAATTGGTATAAGCGATATAACCTTTTTTCGCGGCTTCCATGACATAACCGCCGCCCCACAGATAATGAAAAGCATTATCAACGCTGATTAACCCAACTCCGTATTTTTCCGCCAATTCTATACATCTTTCCATAGCTTCAGAAGCAACGGCTTGCCCCAGTTTTTGATTACAGTTCCAAATTTCTGCCGCGGTAAAACGCGAGGGTATTTTTTCAATGACTGCGCCCGGCTTACAACCACCTGCCCCACTTCCGTAGTGGAGATCGAGATGTAATGCCTTAATCGCATTATGGGTGCGGATGCCGTGGCGTGCTGCATTGGCCGCAACGCGGACCGCGTGTACCACTTCGGTGCTGGTATATCCACGTTTGAGATAAGCGGCCTCTACCAGTGTATTATGGGTGCTTTCTGGAACAGTGTAGAACTTTTCAAGCATGATTTAATTGTCGATTGACTTAAAATGCACAATTCACCATGTATGATGCAAGATATACCTACCGGTTATTAAATAATTAAGCAGTTCCGATGACGCGTGGACCTCCATTCTCTTAGGCTATTTATATCTCTTGTTTTTTCTTATCAATCGGCTACTAGCAAATTTTCGTGACCACGAGTTACAGACTTCTATTTCAAGGTAAATACCTTATATATCCGACTTATTCTTGATTAACACAGTTGATAAGCAAACACATAGACCTGTCTCTTATACACATCT
>PNEW01000116.1 GCA_002922725.1 Verrucomicrobia bacterium Opi.OSU.00C
AGATGTGTATAAGAGACAGGGATCTGGCCTTCTTGGACGCAGAAGAAGCCGGAGATACTCTAGTCATGAATTTCTGGATTCCTCTTGTAGATACGCGAATGGATAACGACTGTATGCAAGTGATGCGTGGGACACACGGACTATCGCTATTGCCCCACAACCTACGACTACCAACACCTGACGGTAAGGTACATGTCGGCATTGAGGACTGTGATCTTCCGGACGGGGAGATTGTGACGGCTGAAATGCATGTTGGCGATGTTCTTATGACCACTGAATGTGTCCTTCATCGATCGCTACCCAACATCTCTGATACTGTCCGCTGGAGTGTTGATACCCGCTACAGCCCCCTGGGAAAACCTACTGGTCGCCCCGACGTACCGGGTTTTGTCGCTCGTAGCCTTAAACATCCTGGTCATGTCGCGCGATCAGCACTAGATTGGAAGCAACAATTTGAAAATGTTTAAGATAAAGTGGCTAAGCATGTTTAAAATCTGTTAGTAACTTTTTCCAATAATAGAATATATATTTTAGGGGAGGAGAATAGACATGATAGTTGCCCATTCTTATTTCGTATACATTCTTTATCCCAACATTTGTTATAGATTTCGTCTCAGAACCATCGTCTTCGTCATTAAGTTTCTTCAGGGATGATGAGATCTACTCATTACCACCATATTAGATAGCATTCTTAGGCAAGAAATGGGTTAGACAGAAGGAATTATTTTATGTGACAAGTTTCGAAAGTCACAGATATTAATTTATTAATTCTTTATTGACCTAATGTATTTAATATTATCAGTAGTCTTTCGATGAAAAATAATTACCGAGTAGCTTTTTCAATACTATCAATTTTCTTAGTATTTATATCAAGCTTATCAACTACAAGTAAGTCCTTGCATGATTATGCATTTCACTCGGGTTCTAATTTAGAAAATTTAGCTTTTAATACTGAATACGCGGATCATGATCACAGTAGCCAATGTTCTCAAGATATTTCAACCGATCAAACGAATCAAGAAGAGAATTGTGAATCATTATCATGCCCTGTAATACTTTTTTCTAATGGCACTTTAGCTTTAGAGTATGTATCTAAATTAGATCTAGCTTTAATTGTTTGCAATTATAATGATATATTATGTATCGAAGCAGTTTTTACTGAAACACAGAGTAAAGGTAATTTAGTTCGAGGTCCGCCTTCTTTTATGAAGAGCTAGTTGGCTGCATTTTGCAGTATTTTATTAAATAACTAAAATCAAACAAGTCAGACTGTAAAAGCTTGTTTGTTATAGTTTGTTATAACTTCGTAAAAGATTAAAATGGATTCCAAAAACTTATTATTATTATTTTTATTGTTTCTTCTGCCCTTTGGGGCATCGCGGGCAAATCAAGATATTTCGCCTATATATACTTTAGATGATTATGTTGTTAAGTCATCACCATTATTATTAGGTAATTCTGAAATTACCCAATCCTGGAGTATTTTAGATGACAAAGTACTTGAAAGTTTAAAGTCTGATACTGTTGCTCAGACCATTGCTTTTCAACCTGGGTTATCGCAAACATTTTATGGTCCAAATTCTAATCGCCCTATAATTAGAGGATTGGATGGATACCGAATTGATATCCTCGAAAATGGGTTAAGTGCTTTTGATCTTTCAAAAACATCCGCAGACCATTCTGTAGTTATTGACCCAATGCTTGTTGAGCGTATTGAAATCTTAAGAGATTCTTCAGCACTACTTCATGGATGTAATTCTATCGGTGGAGTTATTAATGTATTTGATAGAACTATTCCTATTAAAGGTAATAATTCTACTTTTGTAAATGAATTTAGGAGTAAGTACGACAGCAACAATGATGGGTTTTACAAAGGTGGAATTTTGTTCAAAAAAATTAATAATTTTATATTTCAGATCCATGGATCTTCTAATAAAACAAAAGACTATGGTGTTCCAAAGTTTGCTCTAGAAGAAGAGCACCATGAAGATGATACGGATCATCATGAAGATGATACGGATCATCATGAAGAATCTTTAGTGACAAAAGTTAATAATTCTCACAATGATTTTACAAATTTTGGTGTTGGAGGATCATTCACTTTTGATCAAGGTTTTATTGGTGCTAGCTTTTCAAAATACATGTCTGCTTACGGTGTGCCAAGTCATGAGGCCCCTACAATTGATTTAGATAGAAAAAAATTCGCTATTAAGGCGGCTTATAATTTCTCTAGAGGGTGGTTTGACAGTATTACTTTTGATTCTGCTTTTGGAGATTATTCACACAAAGAAATATCTAGCGCAGGAGAAGTGCACGCTGATTTTGATTACAGTGGATATGAAAATAAGTTTACTCTAATCAAAACAAATGGAAAACTTGATTATGCTTTTGGATTTAATTTTAACTCTTATGAATTAATTATTAACGGAGAAGAGAGTTATCTTTCGGGTATAACAGGAGTAAATGATCCCATCAATAAGGAAGATAGCAAAAAGCTTAATTTTGCTTTGATGCAAAAGTATAGTGTATCAGAAAATATTATTTTTAATGGAGGGCTTAGATTTGAAAGGTTATTTAGAGATTATATAGGAGCGCCTAACAGAACTGATTCTTGCTATAATGGCTCCATCGGAATTTTATTTTCAGAAATAATTGGGACTTCTATTGGAGGTAATTTTTTTTTATACACAACGTATTCCAGAGACGTCTGAATTATATAGTGACGGACCTCATCATGCTACAGAAGGATTTGAAATTGGAAATTCTGATTTAGATAATGAAAAGGCAATAGGTGCCGAAATTGTCTTTAAGAATAATTTAGGTAAATTTAATAATACCTTATCTATTTATTATAACAATTTTGATAATTATATATTTCTTTCGGAAACTGGACAGACAGTTACTTCAGATGAAGGTGAAGAACTAAGCAAGAGAGAATATAAGGAAACTAAAGCCTATATATACGGGATTGAGTACCAGTTTGATTATAAGCTTTTTGAAACTTCTAATTTTCTAAGCGTTGTAAAAGGATTTGGTGATTGGATATATGGAAAAAATAAAACCGATGATACTTTCTTGCCTAGGTTTCCTCCTTGGAGATTGGGTGTCGGTTATTATGGTCAAGGTGATAATGTTACATTGAATTTAAGTGTAGTTCATTTTGGTGAACAGGATAATATATCACCAAATGAGACAATTGGAAAATCATATACTCTATTGAATTCAAGATTTGGATATTACCTTTCTAAAGAAAAAAATCCTTCAGAGCTTTATCTTAAAATCAATAATATTACCAATGAGTTAGCATTTGTTCATACTTCATCCTTAAAAGATTTTGCTCCTTTGCCTGGAAGGAGTATAGAGATTGGCTTGAATATGAAGTTTTAATTATGATTGACCAGAGCTGTGTGCGACCCGCATTCTATGTATTGGAAAGTAAAATCTAAGAAGCCAATGGAAAAAAAATGGGTATGAGCTATCAGCCACTTGCTGAAGTGAGAAAGACGCTCCGGGTCGAGTGGTACCGAAGCCCCATTGAACGCGAAAAACTTCGTGAGCTTTCGAAACGCAGCGACTTGCAGGGGTGGTTTCAAGCCGGTGGGCAC
>PNEW01000117.1 GCA_002922725.1 Verrucomicrobia bacterium Opi.OSU.00C
CCCGGATCCTAAAGGAACTGAGGTTATCATACGCGTCGACGCTTGAGGTGTTTGTCACAGTGATCTTCATATCTGGGAAGGTTATTTTAATCTAGGAAATAACGAACGAATGATGTTTTCGGATCGTGGGATAACCCCGCCCTTCACCATGGGACATGAAATTGTTGGTAAAGTAGAGTCGATCGGATCAGCAGTTCATGGAATCACCATAGGTGAAAAATATATTGTTTATCCATGGATTGGTTGTGGGTCATGCAAAGCGTGCATCCGAGATGAAAATATGGTTTGCGTAAAACCGCAATACATTGGTGCATTCTGTGATGGGGGCTATAGTGATTATGTTATTGTCCCTCATCCTAAATACCTAATTGATTACTCTGGTATTCCTACAGAACTTGCCTGCACATATGCCTGCTCAGGGCTTACGGCCTACAGTGCACTCAAAAAAACTGAAGTGAAAAATGAATCCGATTCTATAATAATTATTGGCGCTGGTGGTCTTGGCCTAAGTGCATTAAAAATCGCACCTAACGTAGTGAAAGGTAAGGTGATTGTTGCCGATATCGACGCTGAAAAACTTAATATTGCACGACAGTCTGGTGTGGAAGAAACTATTGATAATAGTGATCCATCAGCAATCGAACATATTAAAGAAATCACTGGCGGTGGCGCGGCGGCGGCTATTGATTTTGTTGGCATGCCGACAACGGCCCAGTTTGGTATAGATAGTATTCGCAATGGAGGCACCTTGATTTCAGCAGGCCTTTTTGGGGGAGCATTATCTTTACCTCTGGTCTTAGTCATGCAAAGGTTACTGAAGATAAAGGGAGCAAAGATGGGAACCTTAACAGAAATGTTTGAGTTAATCGAGTTAGTTAAAGCTGGCAACATACCACCTATTCCAATAGAAACTAGGCCCCTTGATCGTGCGAACGAAGCATTAACCGATCTCAAAAAAGGAGCCGTTTCAGGCCGGGTTGTGCTTAAACCCTGATGGAGTATCTAGTTATCAACTCGCAGATCTCTAAGGTTGATATGTCAGTAAATATCCATACTAAATATTTAAACATTGCCGTTAGCTATTTACATTAAGACTCTTATTACTCAAACTAAGATAAACAAATCAATGAACGAAAAATACAAAAAAGAATTCGTTACCTATTTTAACGGAGAAATAGTCCCAGATTCCGAAGTAAAAGTTCACTATTCAGACTCGAGCATGGCCTTGGGGTATTCGGTAGTTGACTGCGCCCGCACCTTTTCCCATCGACCATTTAAATTGCGTGACCATATAGAGCGATTCTATCTATCGATGAAAGCCGTTCGTATTGACCCAGGCATGAGCCCTGATGAAATGGAACGTATAACCCTCGCTGTTTTAGAAGCTAATATACCCCGCATAGAACCTGAAATGGATGTATGGTTAAACCAGCAAATATCTGGAGGGAAAAACTTAAGGGCTATCGGTGGTTTTGAATTCGCAGATCCAGCTCTCATCATTAGTAGTCCGCCTCTTACTTTACCAGATTATGCTCACCTTTATGATACTGGGGTACATGCAGTAACCCCATCTATTCGCCACATACCTCCGCAAACATTAGATTCAAAAATAAAACACAAGAGCCGACTGTTCATGTGTATGGGTGAATTTGAAGTGAAGGCTGTAGATCCCGAAGCATTTTCACTCTTTATGGATCTTAAAGGAAACCTCACAGAAAATAAAGGTGCGAATTTTTTTATTTTCTCTAACGGTATTCTACAAACACCAAAAACTGACAATGCACTAGATGGAATTAGCCGCGCTACTATGTTAGAATTAGCAAATAAACTAGATATACCAACGAGTGAAAAAGACATTCAACCCTTTCACGTTATAAATGCGGAAGAAGCTTTTTTTTGCAGCACCTCCTATTGCATACTACCAATAACACGTTTTAATAGTTTTACTGTGGGTAGTGGAAAGCCGGGACCAGTTTTTCAAAGACTCATTCAAGCTTGGAGTGAACGAGTTCACACAGATATAATAGCCCAGGCTAAAGGTCGAGTCGCTGATAAAGTCAGCTGAAGGTTTAATTGTCTCTTCTTATATCATTTAGCGAAATATTTTTTACTTTTCCCAAGCGGGAATTAACCTTTTTTAGAGTTCCGGCACCTCATCTCGGTTATTTCCGAGATGAATATATTATATGTAGGCGTTGGCTTGAAAAAACTATAATGATACAGTCGCTTTGTGCCAATTCCTCCTTGGATCGGCTGGCATCAAGTCGGCATGACTGTTAGGTTAAATTAGAGGTGTATGGATGAGAGGCTTCATGGCATGGTTGGAATTTACCATGCTTTGAGTAATCATCGTAATGAGAAATTAATCTAGGTTGAGAAGAGTCAAAGTTTCCCGGTGTATTATTTCTTCAATTAAAGTTTTAGGGATTTCAATCATCCCTTTATCAGAAATGACTTGATTGGCATTACGCAAGCCTTTGATTGTATCCTCAACCGTGACAAAAGGGAAATCCGTCCCAAACAATAGCTTATGAGAAATACCAAATTCATGAAAAGCAAGCAATGCCTGATAGCCCCAATTAGGTTTTGTCATTATTCCGGAAATATCTGCAAAAATATTATGGTGTTTCCTTACTACGACCATGGCATCTTGATACCAAGGTATTCCAACATGAGCGATTATGACTTTTAACTCGGGATAGCGAATCCCGACTTCATCAAAAAGTAAAGGATTGGCCCATTTCATCGGAGTTTGCGGAATCATATGGAAGGCAGAATGAGTCAAAATAGGAAGATTATATTTTACAGCCGCTTATAAATCTCCTGTACACGCTCATCCATCGGTTCATAGTACTGATATACGGGACTCATTTTAATACCTCGTAAGTTTAAATCATGCACACTCCTTTCCAACTCTTCGATTGCCCCTGAATCATTTGGATCAATTGACATAAAGCCAATAATTTTATCTGTATGGGCGCTAGCATACGCCGCAATTTGATCATTTGGCGTACACATATTTAAAAATTTAGAGTTTATCCCAAAAACAATGACCTTATCTGCAGAAGCAGAGGCTTTCCAATGCCTCTCTGGTGTAACGTGTAAATCAATTCCCGTTTTTTTATAGGCAACAGCAAATTCGTTCAAAAAAACATCACCCCATTCTTCATTGGTCGACAAATGGGTATGGCAGTCTACAATCATCGGTTAGATTTCAGGTAAGTTAGAATAAAATACTCAATAAATAAATCAATGTTTTTAACTTATTTTATTATGACAATGAAGTATTTATTTCAGATATGCACTACAATAAACCCTAGGGTAATATCCTTTTTAGTTGATAACAATCATATAGAAAGAGTTTGCTCAGTGGAGATCACAACTTATTATTATACACGTTCTAATTATCCCTATTAATGCAAAAACTTATCCAATTCATTGGGATTTTGATCACGTTATTTTTGTTATTATTAATTGGTAATTCCATTTATGCTAATGAAATTGTACCAGGAAAACAACAAGAAGAGGAAAAAAAAGAAAACACAATTAGTAAAAACAAACTGGAGGA
>PNEW01000118.1 GCA_002922725.1 Verrucomicrobia bacterium Opi.OSU.00C
CGTGGGCTCGGAGATGTGTATAAGAGACAGGTCTAACCCTGATTAATCAAGCAATGAATAAAGCTCATAATTTTGAACTCAAATACGACTGGGATAACGCACGTGACGCTTACCAGGAAGTTCTGGACATCGAAAGTGGTCATGTGAAGGCTAAGGAAGGCCTGATAAAAACAGGTAAGTTAATTAGGACTCTTCTTCGGTTTGATAGCTTCCTTGAATTAGCGGAAGAGAAATCAGTAGAAGGTGAGTTTCAAGAAGCGATTTATAATTTTAACAAAGCTATGACACTAAAGCCTGATTATTTACCACTGGATGGGAGTGTACGTCGACTTCAACAGATTCTAAATAAACAAAGTCAGCCTGTAGAGATAGTTTTTATATCTGATGGGGCAACCTGGGTGAGTATATCCGGGTACAAAATGCTCGGTAAGTTTAAAGGAGAATACACTGAAAAATTTTTACCGGGAAATTATAGAATCGTCGGTCGTCGTAAAGGATATCATGATATCCTATTTGAGGTGAGAGTACGATCAGGTCAGCAACTGCCCGTTATAAATATTGTCTGTAATGAGAGGATTTAAATTATGTGCTTCGCTTTTGATTACATTCCCTCTTTTATTTATTAGTTTTATTTATGGCATTCTAGCGAAATATGGTATTTTCAACATTTCATGAAATTAAAAATTCTTTTCAGTTCATTGACAAACACAAGGATTTCACTGAGTTTAGGGCAACTTGAATTGGTTAGTAAACAGTATGGTAAATCTACCCAAAAAAATATACAGATCCCTTGTTTTCAGGATAATAATGATAAGTAGATAAAACCAAGAATATATTATATTTTTAGAAAATAATGAAACCTAATAAATTCATGACGTAAATTAAGTCTAAAATTACATTAACTATGTGTAAAAAATACTTTTTTTATTCTGTGGTAGTTTTTAGCCTCAATATTGCACGGGTGGAGGTATCACTCGCAGAGTACCAACATTCACCAGACCCGTTAATTTTTGATGGATCTCAACTACCTCCTGAAAAACAACCTACCTCTTCACTGGCAAAAATAATTCAAAAAAGACCACGAATTGGAATTCCCAGCCAATACAACTCCAAAGGGAAACAGCAAAAAAATCAAGGGGTTGATGGGATTGAAGAATCTCAACACAAAACAGCTGAAGAGAAAGAAGGTATAAGAGATCAGATAAAAAAGAAGGATTCAGGATCTGCTGGTGAATCAGAAATGGTCCATAAAAAGTCTGAAGGTGCAGTCGGTGGAGATTTAGCAGAAGCCGATGAAACTGTCTTATTTGAAAGCGAAGATATGGAAAGCATCGATGCAGGTGGTGAAAAATTGAGGGAAAAAGAACAAGGACATATGAGTTTAACTGAAAGTTCAAAAGATAGGCCCGAGGAAATGGGAAATTCGTCAAGCAGTTCAATCCTCTCTCATATAGCCTTTGGTGCTCCATCGGAAATGATCGAGGCAGTGGAGATGGGAAATAATGGTTCTGATACTATGGTAAAAGCTACCGAATCAACTGAAAGAAAAAAGCCAATGATCGGTAAAAATAAAGGCCAATCACTTGGTATGGAAGAAGGTGATAGAATTCCTTCTGACATCTAGCATTTAGATCATGAACATACCTTATCTCTCAAAAAGATTCACAGTATTCGGAGTAATTAGTAGTCTGGTTACACAGCATCTCCTTGCTTTGTCACTCATCTTGCCAATGGAGGCTATTTATGAAAGTGGCCGGTTAGAAAAAGATGCTTTTAAAAAGAAATATCCAGGAATTGATGTGACTAGCGATATCCCTGATGAAGAAGGATATTATGTCCGCTATACTCACGGTAATCTTACGTACTACTTTGGTCCTACTCATGATTACATAGTGGCTGAAGAAAAAAGTTTTGAATTACAGGAAATTGTTGATTTAGCCACCTTTGAGCTCCCCTACTTAAAGAATAGCAATATTTATGTTTGGCAATTCACCGAAGATATATTTGGAACCGCCCTAAATGACGCTCAACCAGAAGGCTTTCAAGTTGTAGATATCAACAGTAAACCGGGATCATCAGATCCATCAGGGAACAATATGCAAGGCACAATCATTAATTCTAAAAATATTAACACGAAACAGATAGAACAAGTAGGGGAAGCCCAGAAGAATGAAAATATGACTTTAAATCAAATTACCCAACCATCACAAAACCCTTCAGTTAACAGGCAAATCGGAAATCAGGGTAGTGCTGGTACTGGTGAAGGTAAAGGTAAAGGTAAAGGTAAAGGTAAAGGTAACAATCAAAGTCAAAATCAGGAACAACACCAAAGTGGTGGCATCAGTTTTTGGAATATGATCGGACGGATATTTGGGTTTTAATAAGAGGGAATTACGATTCAGAATTTAGAGATTAGAGATTTATGGCTTACCATAGTCAGTTAAACCTCTTTCTCAAAGATAAGGTAAATCAACCTGAAATTGCTAAACTTTTGATTCAATATTTACAGATTTATGACAATAAATCACAAACTAACTCGCGCTCTTCCTGTAACTCCGCAATAGATGCATCGATCTTTATTTTACTATAATCATTTATATCCAAGCCTTGGACAATTTCCCATTTATTCTCTACACTGCGCACAGGGAAAGAAGTAATCAGACCTTTTTGTGTACCATAGCTACCATCTGAGCAAACTGCCACACTAAACCAGTTGTCTTTTTCGGTAGTTATCGTCAGTGATCGAACTGAATCGACGATAGCATTAGCTGCCGAAGCAGCAGATGAAGCACCACGGGCTTTAATGATTTCCGCACCACGCTGTTGCACATTGGGAATAAATTCTTCTTTAAACCAATTTTCATCTCCAATTGTAGCTAATGCACCTTTATCTCCAATCTTTGCATTGTAGAAATCTGGATACTGCGTGGAAGAATGATTACCCCAGATTGTCATATGACTAACAGAAGAGATCGACACCCCAGCCTTCTGCGCCAATTGGGATCGCGCGCGATTTTCGTCAAGGCGTGTCATCGCAAACCATCGATCGGATGGAATTTCACGTGCGTTATTCATAGCGATAAGACAATTTGTATTACAAGGATTCCCCACAACATGAATACGTACATCGCTAGCCGCGTTCCTTTCAATTGCTTGCCCCTGCCCTGTAAAGATTTTACCATTTATACTCAGTAAATCTTTACGCTCCATACCATCCTTTCTTGGCACACTACCCACAAGCAAACACCAATTGACATTCTTAAATCCTTCATCGAGATCGCAAGTAGCAACAATATCATATAACAGTGGAAATGCACAATCTTCGAGTTCCATCACGATACCTTTTAAAGCATTCATCGCAGGTGGAATTTCGATAAGTCTTAAGCTTACTGGTTTTTCCTGTCCAAACATGGCACCAGAACCTATTCTAAATAAGAGTGAATATCCGTTTTGACGGCCACTTTCATAAATAGCCTCCATTGGCAAGATGAGTGACAAAGCAAGGAGATGCTG
>PNEW01000119.1 GCA_002922725.1 Verrucomicrobia bacterium Opi.OSU.00C
AGATCCTAAAACATACGAAATCGCCGTCCTAAAAGGAGATGGTATCGGTCTCGAAGTTGTTGATGAAGCCTTACGAGTACTGAAGGCAATAGCATTAGAGACGGGAGTAAGTTTTAATTTTAATGACTTTCCTGCAGGTGCTGACTGCTATCTAGCACAGGGCAATCCGTTACCAGATGAAACACTTGCTGCTTGTAGTCAAGCTGACGCAGTTCTACTTGGTGCAATGGGAAATCCGGAGATACGTTGGCCCGATGGTACAGAAATGCGTCCCCAGGTAGATCTACGCTTTAAGCTCGATCTCTATGCTGGAGTAAGGCCAATTTATCTTTACGCTTCACATCATACACCGTTTAAAGATTACAAGGTCGGTGATATTGATTTAATTATCCTGCGTGAAAATGTAGAAGGTCTGTTTGCATCGATGAATTCTGGCATAGAACTGCGCGATGAAGTAGCGACTGATACAATGGTCATTACGCAGGCTGGCACGGAACGTATCGTAGATTACGCATTTCATCTTGCCCATGAGCGACAGTTGGTAAGGGAAGCCAGTGGTAAAACTGAATTTGTTCCTAAGGTTACTTGTGTTGACAAAGCAAATATTTTTCGATCGATGGCATTTTTTCGTAAAGTTTTTGATAAAGTGGCTAAAAACTATTATGAAATCAGCCGAGATTACGTTTATGTTGATGCTATGGCTCAATATTTGGTTCAGCGGCCAAAAGAATATGATATTATGGTTATGGAGAACATGTACGGCGATATCCTTTCAGATCTCGCTGCAGGTATTGTCGGTGGATTGGGAATGGCCCCATCGGGGGATATTGGTGAAAATGCTGCTGTATTTCAGCCATCTCATGGTACTGCACCCGATATCGTAGGTAAAGGAATAGCCAACCCAACCGCGACTATTTTATCTGCTGCGATGATGATGCGTTGGTTGGGAAAGCGTTACAAAGATGAAGTCGCCACCCATGCTGGTGAGTGTATCGATCGGGCTGTTAAAGATGTATTTTCCAACCCTAAAAATGGAACACCTGATATCGGAGGTGAAATGAGCACTTCACAACTCGGCACGAAAATTATTGAAGTTATTAAGGGGGTAAAAAGTTAAAAATGATTAAATCAAGTGTTGATAGTATTTTAATAAATTAGGAAAGTGATCTTCTGAAAATCAGTCGAAATGAAACAATAGGGAACCTATAAAAAACACATGGTACATGAGCATACAATTAAATATTGAAGAAGCGAGAATCGATTTACAGTTTCAGTTAGAACCATGTGTCAGCAGATGGCAAAAAACCTCTGAGAGTGCAGATGACAATCAGTTCACTTATGAGGGAGATGGATACATCCTTATTATTGAAAAATATTCTACTGAAGGCTATGTCTCTGTAGAATTTACTTTGAGGCGTGCTTCCGGTAAACCTTATGTTTTACACAATTACGTGTTACAGTCTCACAGCAGCGGCGTCGATGTGGACAGGATATGGATGCCCTGGCACTTGGATGACTGGGTGGAATCAATAGGTATGCACAGGTTTGTGAAGCATTCTGGCGGTCCTATGATTACCATGTCAGCTAAAGGGATTCCCCTCATAGCTGCAATTAACAGAAAAGGAATAACCAAACACGCTATTGCTTTCCTTGATCAGCGAATCGAGACCGAGATTCGACATCATGCTCCTACGACACACCCTTCTTTGACACAACCTCGTGGGTCAGTTAATTTTCGTTTACAAAGACCTATTGATGGTTATTCCCTAGGTGAAGTAGTAGAGCATAATGATGGTTTTTTAATCTCTTCTGGTTCACCCTACCTTGAAACCTTGAAACATCTACGTTCTGTCTTTGATAGCAGAACTGGAAGAGAATTCCGTTCAAGTCCTGACTCTGCATGGGAACCTCTCCTAGCTCCCTGGGGGGGCGCCGAAAGGAAATTGGGAATGGATGGAATATAATGAACAGAGTCCCGATGATTTGTGTGAAGTTGCGAATCTTGCAGCAGAACTAGGATTTAAAGGTTTCGTGAACTATAATGGTTGGTTCCTAGACTCAATGAGAGATAAACCCCGTACTGAGATGCCTGAAATCACTAATTGGGGCTATCCTGACGAAATAGGAGATTATGTACCACACCAAAAATTCCATGATTATAAGGATTTTATTAATCGAATTAAAAAATCTGGGATGTTATGGTTACCGTGGTTTTCGCCCTGGTTAGTTGGTAAAAATACCAATGTTAGAGAAAAACTAAAAGATGCTCTTATAGATGTTAATGTTGATCCTTCCTCATTACGCTACTATAAGGACTGGAAAGGTTCATTCTTATGTCCACGTAATCCTTTTACTCAGAAATATGTCGTCGATTTGGCGACAAAAGTTTTTAAACTGAGTGAAGCTGATGGGTTCGTGATAGACATGATCGACTCAATGCCAATGGAACCGTGTAATGCTGATCATGAGCATAACTATTCTTCTATTGGTATTGCAATGGCTGATAGTATGGATCGTATCGTGGAAGCCATTCGTAATATAAATCCTAATGCACTAATCGAGTTCAGGCCACGTTATTCAAATATCTTAAATATTTATCATGCGACGCAACACCGATCGCAAGATTCTGGAGAAGCTGGGGCTTACGATATGAATAGAAGGCATTGTATGTTATTGCGTTCATTTATTCCATCCGGTATCGCCGTTCACGCGGATCCTGAATATTGGCACATCAATGAAAAAAACGAGACGGTTGCCAAAAAACTTTCTACATTGGTCTTATCGGGAGTGCCTCAGATATGTACCGATGTAGTAAATATGACTGATGATCATCGTAGGATAACAAAGGCCTGGTTGTCATTCTATCATAAACATAAAGAAGATTTTCGACAAGGCATTATGCGACCGATACAGAATGATGCTCAATTTTCTACAATATCTGTTGAAAGTGAAAAAAAGATTTTTGTGGGTTATGCCAATTATCCTGCTTTGAAAGTGCCAATTGGTAAAAAGTTTGATGAGATCTACCTTTTAAATTGTACGAATGAAGATTGGCTTTACACCATTCTTTTAAATGTTGAAGGAGGATTTCGTTCAATTACTCATCACTACGACCTGGAGCCTATTTCTGAGACGACATTGCAGGCTTCCAATAAGTCTCTACTCGTAGATCTTGAGGTTCCTCAAGGTGGATATATTGCGCTTAAGCGTGTATAATCACTTTTTTCAATACTATATTAGCTAAAAGCACTAGGAACACATCAGACCAACTTTTAATAAAAAATATTTATTATCAGCACGAACAGGCATATTCACGGATACATATTTTCTCATTTGAGTTTAGACATTTTCTGACAATTTAGCCATCCAGGGATTTTCAATATTTTGAAAATCTTTAAAAGATAGAGAAAACGAGATGCAGTGATCACCTGCGTTGAAATTAATTTTTTCTTCATTGGCTAAGGCAAGATCACATATTGTTCGGATC
>PNEW01000120.1 GCA_002922725.1 Verrucomicrobia bacterium Opi.OSU.00C
GAGAAATTAGAGAATTCGGTTTAGAGTTTGTCGGTAAACCAGATGAGCTCGATAAGATTATTGCAGACTCAGATGTGATTTCAATGCATCTACATTTAAATAGGGAAACCCGACATATCATTGATGCTGAGGCTACAGCTGCTGAATTTAATAAATCTAATAATAAGGCGATTGGTCTAAAAGTCGATGTAACGAAAAAAGAGGACATTGAAAAGATGATCATTGAAACGGTCAATGCGTTCGGTCAACTTGATATACTTGTTAACAATGCAGGGATCGGTGCAGTAGTCCCATTAATAGATACAGATGACGAGATCTGGGATCAACTCATGGAAGTCAATGCGAAAGGCACTTTCCTTTGCAGCAAAGCAGCTGCTAAACAGATGATAAAACAGGGTAAAGGTGGGCGGATCATCATCAATGCTTCTGGTGCTGGTAAATTTGCTCCGGGGAAAGCAGTGCCACTTGGCGCTTATGCGGCTAGTAAGCATGCGGTCGTAGGTTTTGGAAGACAACTCGGACTTGAGCTCTCAGATCATCAGATTCTTGTAAACTGTGTTTGTGCCGGTATTGTCGATACACCGATGTGGGAACTTATCGACCGTGAAATAGCTGATTTAGAAGGAGTTCCACGCGGGTCGGTTCTTGAAAAAATAGTTGGCGACATACCTTTAGGGCGAATTCAGAAACCCGAAGATGTGGCCAATGTTGTCGCGTTCTTAGCATCCAATGACGCCAATTATATGACTTCTGATACAATTAATGTTGCAGGCGGTATTATACCTTATTAAGATTTTAACATTGAGGGTTTGCGTATAAAACTATATGGGAATGTATAGTATGATTATTGATGCACATCTTCATGTTTGGCGGGCGGTACGCAACCATCCTTCTCCTGCGATAACAGTTGTCAGCCCCTGCTCCGATGTCCCCACCGAATTATTAAAGCAATACATGGGCGAACATGGAGTTGATAAAGCAGTTCTTGTTCAACCACTTTATCCCGGTGAAGATAATTCCTATGTTGTTGATAGTGCAGCTGCTGATCCAGAACACTTAGCTGCTGTTTGTTATGTTGATCCACGTAAAGTGGATGCTGCTGAACGATTAAAATATTGGGTTACAGATAGGGGTTGTAAAGGATTACGGATGCGCCCTCTTGTTGAAGGGGAAGATAAAATTTTTGGCAAACCTGAATCATATATTGTTTGGGAAGTTGCGCAGAATTTAGGTATCGCTGTAAACTTGCTTATGGATTGTGAGCACATACCAGCACTGTCAGAAATTGCCGAACGCTTTCCTAAAGTCCCTCTTCTCATTGACCATATGGCGCACCCGGATGTCCGTGCTGGAAGAAATTCGCCTGCTTTTTCGTCACTTTTATCAATAAGTAAATTCCCCCAGATTTCGATAAAAGTTACCGGGTATTATTATCATTCCAATGAATCCTGGCCCTACACTGATTGCCATGATATTTTTAAAGCGCTTTACGAAACATTTGGCCCGAAACGCCTAATATGGGGTAGTGATTTTCCTCATGTTATTCTAAACAGCAGTTATGCTAGCGTGCTCGCTCTCCAAGAGCGTTATTATACTTTTTTAACCGATGTTGATTTAGCATTCATTATGGGGGGCAATGCCAATGCATTGTATTGGGGTACATAGACTCAATAATTGTTATTAGGGAAGATATAAATATGAGCAAAAATGTTAAAATATTATTATTACCCCATCCAGTTATTGAAATTGCGAATCCCTGGAGAATGGATGTGGTGGCGGCGATCGACGACCGACATGACATAAGCATCTATGATATTGACAAACCTCTTGCTCCACAATTTGAGGGGGTTGATATCGTTATTGATCACGGGGGAGTATCAGGAACAAGAGAAATGGCTGATATCGCCACAGGAAAAATTAAGTTATGGCAGATCCTTGGGACAGGGCTTGACCACTTTGACATGGTTTATTGGAGAAAAAGAAAGACTTCCATCGGGATACCCGTTTTGAGGTCGGGTGGGGGCATGAAACTATGAACCTCTCGAACCGGTTCATTTAGCAACCATAACCCCATGTCTAGTGAATGGGTAATGTGATGCCATAAAAGGTTATCCGTCCAACTACGTTTATATCCAGTTCCGCCTACATTTTCCAAACGATGAATATAAAATCGTGTGACTATCTGTCTAATATTTTCCTCACCCGCTAATATTCTATTCCGTAAATTTTTTGTTGCCCACCTAAAACGCAAGGGATGTACAACTCCTAATGTCAACCCACTTTCTCGCCCAAAATCGACAACACGTTTCGCATCTTTAAAATTCATCGCGATAGGAATTTCAACGAGTGTATGTTTGCCTGCAGCCAATGATTCGAGAGCGTTTTCAGCATGCATCTCACTGGGGGTGGCTAGTATAATAATATCAATTTCTTTATCAGTGAGCGCTTCGGAAAAATCAACCGTCCATTTGCTGTACCCGTATTGATCAGCAAACGCTTTGGTTGGTTCGGGCCGCCTCCCAACAATCGTGTGAAGGCGACAATCCCAATCTATCAAAGCATCCGAGTGCCAAACTCCCATCATACCGTGCCCAACTATGCAAATATTCATCATTTATAAGTCTACACGATACATTGGTTCATTGCCTGCTGCAATTTGCTCTACATTGCGTGCTGTCGCAGCAGCACGTTTGCGAGAAGTTCCACCTGTAACACCAGAGATATGATTTGTGGTAATGACATTAGGTAGTTTAAATAAGGGTGAGTTAATGTCAGGAGGTTCCTGACTATAGGCATCTAGTCCAGCACCCCCTAATTTCCCATTAGACAGTGCTTGAGTTAAAGCCTCCTCATCTGCCAATCCACCACGTGCAACATTTATAAAAAAGGCTGTTGGCTTCATTAGGCTGAACCTACGCGCATCAATGATATGTCGGGTTTCCCTATTTAAATGTAGATGCATTGAAATCACATCTGAGTCTGCAATAATCTTATCGAGCTCATCTGGTTTACCGACAAACTCTAAACCGAATTCTCTAATTTCTCTCTCATCCACTTCGCGTATATCAATAGCGGAAATTTTCATTCCAAACGGTAAAGCTCTTCGCGCTAGCTCTATCGCACTCGCGCCAAACCCAACCAATCCTAATTTCAAACCGTCAAGTTCCTTTCCTACTGGACGGTAGAATTTTCCCTTCCTTAAGTTCAATTGGGTTTCATTATATTGTCGTGCCAGCATTAATATAAACATCACCGCACATTCCGCCAAAGCAACTGCACTGAATGGACCTGGGCAGTTGGCAACAGGAATCTTTCTTTTTCTCCAATAAACCATGTCAAAGTGGTCAAGCCCTGTCCCAAGGATCTGCCATAACTTAATTTTTCCTGTGGCGATATCAGCCATTTCTCTTGTTCCTGATACTCCCCCGTGATCAAT
>PNEW01000121.1 GCA_002922725.1 Verrucomicrobia bacterium Opi.OSU.00C
GCAACAACCAGTCCCGACCAACCAAAGACAACCTGATTTATCATCGCCCAAAAAGATATAAATAAAAGAAATATCATAGGAATTAAGGTTAGAAGATAATTTCTGTTTTGCTTTTTCAACCAAATGGTAATGAGTAATAAACTAATTCCCGCCAGTAATTGATTTGATGTCCCAAATAAAGGCCATAATAAGAATCCACCCGATCCAAATCCCTGTGGTCCTTGTGGAAGTAAAACGAGTGCTGCACTGGCTCCCACTGCAATAGATGTTGCTATGTGTCTTTTTTTTAATATATTAAGGAGATAAAAAGTTACTTTAAAGACAAAGAGATTATAATACTTCCATTATTTGCTGAAGATATAACTACTCATCAGGCTCTGGAAGAGTTTAGTAGTTACCTAGCGGGAGAAAAGGTTAAAACTATTAATAAAAAGTAAACGGGCAATGAAACTCTCGATTGAAATAATGCTATTTGAAATTTTGATCACGTCATTATGATGCAATGGGGTTATAGTAAATCAATCGGCAAGAAATATCTTGATACAAAGCCTATAGTTAGTCGTTGTGAATTTAATATAAGTGTGAGTGAGCTTGTCATTTATCAGGCGTAAGTAAAACAGTGGTCAACTATTTTACCACATTATGGATATTTGTCTTTTTTATCCTAAAAAATTAAGGGGAATTTTTTGGTGTCGCTTTTACTTCAATGACCTCAACATCATGGGTCGCAGCTTCTCGCTGAGCTGCCGGGCTTACTTTAATATAACGGGCTCTTTGCTTAAGCTCGGTAATATTCGATGCGCCTAGGTAACCCATCCCTGACTGAATACCACCTACGATCTGGCTCATCCATTCATCAACTGAACCTGAAACTTCCTTAAGTGCTTCAACCCCCTCGGCAGCAATTTTACCGCTAGGTTCAGTCTCATTGTGGCCATAGCGGGCAGCTGAACCTGCTTTCATCGCTTCCAAGCTTCCCATGCCTCTATACTGTTTATAAAGCTTCCCATTTATTTCCATGATTTTACCAGGTGCTTCACGACAGCCAGCAAGCAAACTACCACAAATAACAGCGTCGGCCAAAGTTAGAGCTTTAACGATATCACCAGATTTAGTAATTCCCCCATCGGCAAGTATTGCAACTCCTTTTTTAGCAGCTTCAAGAGATGCGATGTAAAGAGCAGTTAATTGAGGAATGCCTACTCCGGTAACAACACGAGTTGTGCAAATCGAACCCGGCCCTTGACCTATTTTGATTGCGTCAGCCCCTGCATCGGCAAGAAAGGTTACACCTTCTCCACTCGTTACATTGCCAGCTATAATTGTGAGATCTTTGAATGCCTCACGAATCGTTTTAACTGCCTCACCAACTCCTTGGCTATGTCCATGAGCAGTAGATATGGCTACTGCATCTATCCCTTCATCAATTAAGTTTTCGACCTGGTCAACGATATGATTACGGTCAAGTTTGTCAGAAGTTGTACGGGAAACTGAAATAGCTGCACCACAAATAAGGCGAAAATCACTATCGCGTGCTGGTTTACGGTTCGACTGTGCTTCTTGCGTGATACGTTCGATGTCACTTATCGTAAATAAACCTCTCAAGTGGTTTTTATTATCAACTACGATTAGTTTGTGGATCCCCATATGTTTGTTAAAAAAATTATCAGCCACGCTGATAGGATCGTCTGCTATATCCCGTTCTTGAACAGAAAATACCTGGTCACGTGGTGTCATCGCTTCATGTACTTTTTTCCCACTGTATCTTTCCTTAACAACTAATCCAGACAGGAGACCGACAAAGAGGCCATTATCTTCTACGACGGGGAATGTATGAAATTCATACCGCTTTTCTTTTATTAACTTAAGGACATCACCAATGTATTGATCGGGTGTTATCGAGATCGGGTCTTGGATAAGACCGTGAATATGGTTTTTAACTCGTGCTACTTCCTTTACTTGTTTTTCAAATGGGAGATTATAATGGATTAAGCCGAGCCCACCTTGTTGTGCCATAGCGATCGCCATGCTTGCTTCTGTTACAGTATCCATATCAGAAGATATGATTGGAATTTGCAGGGTTAAAGACTTTGAGATCGCGGTTTCCAACCGGATATTTCGCGGTGTTAAGGTAGAATAGCGTGATGCCAAAGTTACATCGTCATAGGTAACTGCAAATGGTAGTTGCTGAGGGAAAAAAGCATCAGCTGTTTGATAAAATGCTACATCAACTTCATTAGATATAGCTTCTTTACCACTTTCTAGTATCGCCATGTTGTAAATTGACAGATATATATTAAAGAATCAAGTGAATTAAAATTTCACATTAAATATAATATTTATAATCTTGCGATTACTAATGAACTATAACTTTAAGTTTAAATATTACCGTCGCCCATTTAGGCTAAGGTTTAAAACCAATTATGGTATATGGACTATCCGAGAAGGGATCCTGGTTCGATTAGAGGATAGAGAAGGCAATGTTGGCTATGGTGAGATAGCTCCATTACACTCATTCGGCTCTGAAAGTATGGAGAAAGCCTACGCATATTGTAATGATCTAAAAGGACAATTTAATGATGATCTGTTCACATTGATGGATGTTAAGCATCCTGCTTGTTGTTTTGCCTTTGAAAGCGCATGTGAATTACTTCGAAATAAGTGTGAACTACAGATCGAGAAAAACGTGCAGGTTGCCGCTTTACTTCCCCCAGGGAGGAAAGCATTAAATATATTGGATCGTTATTCCAGTCAGGGGTTTAAAACTTATAAGTGGAAGATCGGTGTAGATGAAATAGAAATCGAGCAATCAGTCTTTAAAAAACTTATTCGTACATCATCTGAGGATGTAAAATTCCGCCTCGATGCAAATGGATCTCTGTCTCTTCAGCAGGCTAAAGATTGGCTTGGGTTTCTTGAGAATTATAATATTGAATTTCTAGAGCAACCGCTACACCCAACGGCAACAGATGACATTTTCGCTATAGCTGAAGAGTATTCCACACCCATCGCATTAGATGAATCTGTAGCATCAATTGACAGTCTGAAAAAAACCGTTAAAAAAGGTTGGTCAGGTTTCCTTATCATTAAACCTTCAATTATGGGTTCCATTTCGAAATTTCGTGCCTGGATTAAAGAGTGCAATAATGCGCTGATTTTTTCTTCAGTATTTGAAACGGCGATTGGTTTTCAAGCAGGTCTTCAGCTTGCAGCAGAATATGGAGAACCGGGATACGATGCCGGCTATGGCGTCAATAGTTTTTTTCTAAATGATGGATTATCTCTCCATGGAGATAGTCCTACTCTTAGTCTGAATCGATGCTCTATAAAAGATCTGTCTCTTATACACATCT
>PNEW01000122.1 GCA_002922725.1 Verrucomicrobia bacterium Opi.OSU.00C
AGATGTGTATAAGAGACATCCTCTGGTCCGAGAAAACCCATCGCAAGTAGAACCAGTTGGGCCGGTAATATATTTTCAGTTCCTTCCATTTCCTTGGGGAAAAACTTACCATTTTCACCTTTAACCCATTCAACCTGAACAACTTTTAGTTCCTTAATATTTCCCTCATCATCACTCACCATCTTTTTAGTCATCATGCAATATTTACGTGGATCACTACCTTGTAAGGCTGCCGCTTCAGCCTGACCATAATCCATTTGATAAATTTTGGGCCACTCAGGCCACGGATTGCTCGGCTCTCGTTCAAGAGGAGGTTTGGGTAAGATTTCAAGCTGGGTGAGACTTCTGCACCTTTGACGAAGCGATGTTCCAACACAGTCGGTACCAGTATCACCACCCCCAATAACTACAACATCCTTTCCTGTTGCAGAAAGAATAGGCTGTTCACTGTTTAACAGCGCCTTTGTATTTGCAGTTAGAAATTCCATTGCAAAATGAACGCCTTTTAATTTGCGTCCCTCTACGGGAAGGTCACGAGGGTTAGTTGCACCACCACAAAGAACAATTGCATTAGACCCATCGTATAAAGTTTGAGCAGAAATATCTTTACCGACCTCAACTTTAGTAACGAATTCAATACCTTCAGCTTTAAGCAAGTTTATCCGACGTTGTACCACCTTTAGTTTATCTAATTTCATGTTTGGGATACCATACATGAGAAGTCCTCCGATACGGTCTTCACGTTCATACACAGTTACGGTGTGCCCTACTCGATTAAGCTGGGCTGCACAAGCTAGCCCTGCGGGTCCTGAACCGATAATCGCTACTTTTTTACCCGTGCGTATTGTAGGTTGCTGAGGTGTTACCCACCCTTCTTTAAATCCCCGATCAATAATCTCTTGCTCGATAGTTTTAAT
This sequence comes from Verrucomicrobia bacterium Opi.OSU.00C, assembly GCA_002922725.1. Lineage (GTDB taxonomy): Bacteria > Verrucomicrobiota > Verrucomicrobiia > Opitutales > PNEW01 > PNEW01. The sequence goes on from PNEW01000122.1 coordinate 918, forward strand.
CGTTACAGGGGGATCTATAATACCGAGAACGCAAGATCCTTCGCAAGGGGCTGGACAAACTCGGCCGGTAAACTCTGGGAAATTATTTGTTTTATGCAGACGATCGAGCGCCTCACGCCATTGACCATTATAAACAAGGTCATTCCATTCAGGAATAAGATTATTTATGGGGCAACCACTAGCCATACCAGACAAGGTCATTCCGGTATGACAGAACGGGATACCGCAATCCATGCAACGCGCACCCTGTTCTTTAAGTTTTTCTTCCGGCAGCGGTAGATGAAATTCATCCCAGTCACTGACTCGATCCCGCGGTGGTCGGTGCTTTAATGTTTCTCTTTTAAAATCAAGAAATCCAGTAGGTTTACCCATTATTTTACAAAGTTTAATTAATTACCACCTGCCCGTGCTATGTCATTTGCATTTTCCTCAAATGCCGCCATCACCGCTTCATCACCATTCATCCCTCTTGACGATACACGTTCCATCGTTTCAAGCGCACGTTTGTAGTCATTGGGTATTACCTTGATAAACTTTGATACTGAATCATTCCACGAAGAAAGAAGACTTCTGCCTCTATCACTTGAGGTAAACGCAACGTGCTTCTCAATCATTTTTTTAACTTCCTCAATATCTTCCTTTTTATCTAAGCTTTCTATTGCCACCATTTCCATATTACAATGGCTTGTAAAATCTCCATATTCATCTAAGACGTAAGCAATACCCCCTGACATCCCGGCACCAAAATTACGTCCAGTTGGACCAAGAATGACAACACGTCCACCTGTCATGTATTCGCAACCATGGTCACCAACTGCTTCAATCACAGTATGAAGACCACTATTACGAACACAAAATCTCTCACCTGCCATCCCGCAAATATAAGCTTCACCGCTTGTCGCTCCATAAAATGCAACGTTACCGATAATAATATTTTCTTCTGGCACAAAAGTTGATTGCCTCGGTGGATAGATTATTATTTTACCTCCAGATAACCCTTTGCCCGTATAATCATTTGCGTCACCTTCGAGATTAAGGGTAATACCATGAGGTACAAAAGCACCAAAACTTTGCCCAGCGGAACCCTTAAAGTTCAAATAAATGGTGTCTTCAGGTAGGCCGTCAAATCCGTAGCGTTTACTAACTTCATTTCCAAGAATTGTACCGACCACACGATCAGTATTTTTGATTGGAAGTGTGCTATTAACCATCTTGCCTTGCTCTAACGCCGGTTTGCAAATATCTAGAAGTAAACGTAAATCTAAGGATTTCTCGAGTCCATGATCCTGAGAAACCTGACAAAATCGACCCGTAGATGAAGGAACATCCGGCTTATAAAGGATATGCGAGAAGTCTAATCCTCTGGCTTTCCAGTGATCAATCGCTTCTTTCATATTTAGCATATCGGAGCGGCCCACCATTTCATTGATGGTACGAAAACCGAGTTTCGACATATACTCACGTAAATCTTGAGCTATAAAGTGCATAAAATTAACCACATGCCCAGGATCACCAGTAAAATTTTCGCGTAGGTCGGGGTTTTGAGTGGCCACCCCCACAGGACAGGTATTCAAGTGACATGCCCGCATCATGATACAACCCATAACAACCAATGGAGCAGTGGCAAATCCGAATTCTTCCGCCCCAAGTAAACAACCAATCGCTACATCACGTCCTGTCTTTAACTGCCCATCGACTTCTACAGTGATACGGTTCCGTAAGTTATTAAGAACAAGAGTCTGGTGTGTTTCTGACAACCCGAGTTCCCAAGGGGCACCCGCATGTTTGATGCTGGAAAGTGGCGATGCACCGGTGCCACCATCAAAGCCACTAATAAGAACGACATCCGCATGAGCTTTGCAAACACCTGCAGCAACAGTACCCACACCTACTTCAGCAACCAATTTAACACTAATACGAGCGTTACGATTTGCATTTTTTAAATCATGGATCAATTCTCCTAGGTCTTCGATAGAATAAATATCATGATGAGGTGGTGGTGAAATCAATCCCACACCCGGAGTTGAATACCTTACTTTGGCAATCCAAGGATAAACTTTTGAACCTGGTAATTCTCCACCCTCACCTGGCTTAGCTCCTTGTACAATTTTAATTTGTAGTTCTTGTGCATTTGAAAGGTAATAACTGGTTACACCAAAGCGACCCGATGCAACCTGTTTAATCGCACTATTTTTTGAATCACCATTTGGTTCGAGTACATATCTCGCTGGATCTTCGCCCCCCTTCACCAGTATTACTTTTACCTTTTATCCTATTCATCGCAATAGCGAGAGATTCATGTGCTTCTTTAC
>PNEW01000123.1 GCA_002922725.1 Verrucomicrobia bacterium Opi.OSU.00C
AGATGTGTATAAGAGACACGGACAAGAGAGTGGGGTAAAAGTCGCGATCCTTAGCGGTGACAAAGCAACTGCTGAGGTGAAAAATAAGGAGGTTTGACGGGCTGGGGTAATAAAAACCCCTATCAACTTTTAATCAAAACGATTTCTAGAGGCAATTAAGGGTCAATACTGTAATTTTATTTGCACTAAGATGGCTGATTTTACATTTGAAGAAATAGCGATTGAATGAATTATGGGACTTAGCAAATATTTAATATTTAAGAGGAATTGCTAATTGAAACTCAAGGCCGCAGACGTTCAAGCATTTCAACGAGAGGGGTACTTAAAGGTTCCCTATCAGGTAATTGAAGAAGAATATCTTCAGCGTCTTCGCAGATCTTATGACACGGTATTTAATGACTATGAAGTCGGAGAGGGTTTACGCAACCTTTCGAAAACGGAATCGAAAACTGAAGAGGCCGTGGAAACAAATGATGGGGAAATGTGGCAGGTAATGGGGATGTGGAAAAGAAATGAGGATTTTCGGCAACTAGTCTATCACAAGCCGTTGCTGGATATTGCTGAGAGTTTGATTGGTGGAAACATTCAACTATTTCAAGACCAGGCGCTTTATAAACCAGCGAACATTGGCGGACCTATTCCCTGGCATCAGGACAATAACTATTGGCATTGTCAGCCGGCAGACCTGGTCAGTATCTGGATTGCTCTCGATGATACCGATGAAGAAAACGGTTGTATGAATGTTATCCCCGGCAGTCACGTCAGCGGTGCCTTGGAGCATTCACGAGCTAAAGCGGGCGATGGGAATACATCGGCTATATTAATGACATCTCAGGTAGATGATAGCAAAGCTGTCCCCATATCCTTGTCTATGGGTTATGCTATGGTTCATCACTGTTTAACTTTTCATACTACACAGCCAAACTATTCCAGACGTGATCGGCGGGCAATGGTCATTCACTATATGCCAGTGGGGACCCGCAATGGTGAAGGAGAATTATTGAATAATAATGACTATCCGCTACTGAGAGGTAAGACCGATAGTTAGATAAGTAGGGCAGTAAAAATTGACGGTGGTATTTCAATAGTATCACTAATATCCTACGCAGTCTCCTCATCACAAAGTGTATCAACATAGTAAAAATCCATACTGATTTCTTGTAGTTTCTCTCTTATTTCATAGGAGGAATAAAATGTATCATTTGAAGCAAACACATAGTATTGCTCATTGTCAGAAATCCCATTGTCATCAACGCTACCAAAAGCAATGTTTATGCTGTCAAATACTCCAAAGTCAGAGCAAGGTGAGTTTGCAGCATATGAAATTTTTATGCTACAGACAAAGGCTGGTAGGAAGAAGATAGTGAAGACTACTATTAGAAATGCAGTAAGTGGGTTATTCCCGTAAATAGTGTCAATTCAGGAATAAGTCATACCCTGATTACTAGGAAAGCAGAAAATCAAAGAACCAAAAATTCAATCAAATTTATTAATAATCATCATTGTTAATTAAAGTTCTTAAGTTATACTGACTTTTATCGATAACACTTGGAGCGAATGATGAACACATTAGCAGAATTACAAAAGCAAAAAGAAGAGTTAGAGATAAAAATAAAGGAGGCAAAAAAGAACGAGAGAGCAGAAGCACTAAAGACTGTAAAAAAACTTTGTAAGTGTAAATCTGTGTATGTATTGTAATGCAATCTTAGGTGTCTGTAACTGTGTAAAATGTGCAAAACAAGGGGGTAAAAAAGCCTGTACACTTCAATAGTATATGATAGCCTAAATATTTTATGATTTAAATTTAGTATAAAGTTTTATTAGAATCGGAGAAACTGTATCAGAGGAAAGTAAACTAAGCGCTGAATTTTACATCTACTATCTTCCTTTATAGTGATCTGGCTATGCCAAGGCAGTCTATAATTCCAGTATAGAGCCTGAGCTTTTATAGGATACGGTAACTATTATAGGAAAGAGGGCTAAGGTCTATCGACATAGTACCTTTTCGAGCCAGTAGCCAATGACATGGATCTCTTCCTCGCATACTTCATGCATCATGGGGTATTCTATCCATTTAACTTTATAATCCATATTGATCAACATATCTCTAGATGCTTTGGCTAGTGAGAGGGGAATTATAGAATCGTAGTGGCCATGTATCATTAATACAGGTGTATTTTTGTTGTTAAAATGGAGAGGAGGGATTGATGAATCCTTTGTATCTGCAATGTGCGTAGAAAGCGCAAGGATACCAGCCAATTTTAGTTGATAACGTAATCCCGTATGTAAAGCAATAGCACCACCCTGAGAAAACCCAGCCAGGATAATATTCTGTGAGGGGATTCCTGATTGAATCTCTCGGTCTATAAATTGTTCAATTATTATTCGTGTATTTTCAATACCTATCCAATCGGTTTTTTCAGGATTAGCCATTTCTACAATATCAAACCATGCGGGCATTATTGCACCACCGTTAACCGTCACCGGTAGGCTGGGTGCATGGGGTAAAATAAAACGTGTAGGTAGTGATGTGGTTTCTACTAATTGTGTTGCAACGGACTCAAAGTCGTGACCATCCGCACCCAAACCATGTAACCATAACACTGAGGCAACTGGTTTTTTTGAGGGGTTTATCTCAACACAAGGTAATAGGTCGTTGGTCAAAACTATCTTAATTTAGAGGATTTAGGGTTTTTTAAACATTCAAATTACATGATATTAAATAGTAAACACTCATTAAAATTGCAAACCAATGGTTTTATTTTTTTCCTGTTGACCGTTGGCTACCACAATTATTGTACTTTCAATACATTTAAGGAGAGGTGCCAGAGTGGCCGATCGGGCAGCATTGGAAATGCTGTGTGCCTTAACGGGCACCGTGGGTTCGAATCCCACCCTCTCCGCCATTTATTAAGTTAATATCAATAAGCTACTTATAATTATATCTGATTTATAAGTTACCAATACCGTAGGATAACGTTGAATAAAATTAATTACTTTTCCCTGATAATTTAGGGGGGTAGGGGGGGGGTTATTCACATACAGCAGAATGGCTCTAATATATCCATTACCTTGTACACGGCGGAGGTGAAAAAGGGAATACACCTTTAAGCGTCACTCAATAGTGAGTTCTTCAGTAGTAACAGCTGTCTCTTATACACATCT
>PNEW01000124.1 GCA_002922725.1 Verrucomicrobia bacterium Opi.OSU.00C
TGTGTCTGCTACACTCCCACTGAAGGATACGAAGCTCTGTAAACCAGGAGTCTTCGATAAACCAGTGACTGTACCTTGTGGAGATAATTCACGAAAATGTCTTTCTCTAAGCTCGATCCTCCCTCCTCCTAGTGTATCAACAGCATAGAATTGAAGTAGGTTTACTCCTCTTTCAAATAAGATCTTATGGTGAGGCACACTCGGATCTACGACCAAAGCACGGCTTCCTGAATGAGCAAGACCGGGATCTACATCCTGCAGTTTAAATCCAATCACCCGAATCGTAAAAGGCGCTTCACCAATTATGAATTCTGAACCATCAGCTGTAATATTTTCAAAATCAAAAAAAGTTTCCAGTGATTCAGGTTGCGCTTTTATGATGTTACCAACACCAAAAATTGATACGAAAAGCATTATTGATAAGAATATTTTCATAATTAAATCTTTCGAAAGGTTTTTAAAAAATCATAATACTATTTATTATATTTTCTATTAATAAGAAAGAAATCCAATTCGGCAAATTTTTTACGAAAAAGATATTGCTATACTGAAACCTAGCTAATCGTTCCTCAGTTGTTGCTTTTCATCAAATCAGCTATGGCCATACGGTAGTAAGCGGTAGGAGTTGGCCCTTTGAGAATAGGATCCTTTATCTCATTAAGCCAAATAAAAAGTCGTTCATTTAGGTCTTTACGAACCTTTTTAAGACTCGGCTCTAAACCGAGGTTATTAAGTTCATAGGGGTCATCGTGAAGATCATAGAGCTCCACTAATGGACGTTCCTCTAATGCCCCCTGACTGATCCCCACCTCACCCAGTTTAAATGGTGTTTCCGGAGCACGGCTTGGAGAAAAATTACGGATCAGCTTGTACTGCGTTGTGCGGATGCAACGCGATTCAACATATTTTCCATCAGCTTGCATCATGGCAAAAACTGTTTCACGCGTTGGAGTGGCTTCATCATTGCGAAAAAAATCGGCAAAACTTCGTCCCTGTAGATTATCTGGACAAGGCAAATCAAGCAGATCAAATAGGGTGGGCGCCACATCGATATTGCTGATCAGCCAATCGCATATCTTGCCACCTTTGGAGAGGCTTCTAGGTAATTTCATCAGAAGTGCTGAGTGAATGCCGCCATCGTAGAGATAACATTTACAGTGAGGGAATTCAACGCCATGATCCGCGACAAAGATAATGATGGTATCCTTCTCAAGGCCACTTTCAGAGAGAGCGGATAGGATTTGTCCAATGGCCTCGTCAAGACCCCGGATTGCTCCTTGCAGCCCAGCAATGTGTTCTCTTTCTTTCTTTTCATCCACCATATAAGGTGGTATACCAATACCGAGGCTGTCATCCATTTCTGTGTTACCAAAGTTATAAGGGGTATGGGTCTCAAAAAATCCAATTTGTGCGTAGAAAGGGTTACTTTCGCTGTCGTAATCCTTTAGAAACTTTATGAACTCTTCAGCCGTTTCTTCTGCCGTGGAAACATGTTCCCCAGTCATAAGTTTTTTTGAACCAGTATCTACTGCCCGACGTTCACGGAAGCCGAGAGGGTTGTCGAAAGTCGCTTCGTGCTGAAAGTTGAACAGAACCGTATGGTATCCCTGTTCGTCAAGAAGATGGGAGAGATGGCGTTCACCCTTGTTATAGCGCCAATGATAGGGAGCCTGAATGTTACCCATTATGCCGTTAGTCTGGGGATATCTTCCTGTCATCATCGCACCTCGGCTTGGTGCACAGATCGGACTGGTACAAAAGTTCTTGTCGAAACGACAACCTTTTGCCGCTAGTTTATCGAGGTTAGGTGTGTGGACTGTCTTGTGTCCGTAACACCCAAGCCAGTCACCAATATCATGACTGGTCATAAAGAGGATATTTGGCAAAGACATATTATAGTTTTTTATATTTTTTATTTTGGAGTTAGAGGAAATGACTGGTTTGATGACTTGACACCTTTAAGCTCTCTGTGCTCCTTATGCGGAATACAATTATGAATGCAAATCAAGATAAAAACAAATTAAATACACAACGAGACCGCTACCTTGTTCTTGATTCTAGAATTATCGAATCTAATGAGAATGTGGAGTTGACGGTAGGTGTGGTACAGAAAGAAAAAAGTAATCCACTCTTTAAAGAAGATAAACTATGGGAACCCCGGTTTGATAATCCCTATTGCAGTGTCATTTATGATGAACAAGAAAAAATCTACAAATGCTGGTACAGCATTTTTACTAAATCTGACCCGAGAGAAGCTTTCCCAGGTGAGGGGCTACCATCAGAAAAACGTGCTTGGGTTGAATGGCGAGAAGGGAAGCGCGGTTATGGCGTGTGCTACGCCACTTCGAAGGATGGTCTCTCATGGGAGAAACCTGAACTGGGACTTATTGATTATAAAGGTAGCAAGAAAAATAACATCGTTATTGAATATACACATGGTGTAGTAGTAATTAAAGATTTGCATGAAAACGATCCAGGGAAACGTTATAAAGCCTTGCATCCAGAACAAGAGAACAGTGCGGCGTGGTTTTCTTCAGATGGGATCCATTGGGGAGAAAAATATAACGCTGGGGCAATCGGTTGGGGTGATACCAACCAGTCTCTTTGGTGGGACAACGATCTTGAAAAGTACGTGGTCATTACGCGTCAATGGGGTGGAGAAAAAACTACGATGGACCGCTATGGTGGTCATGGACATCGTAGTAAGTCCAGAAGCGAATCAACGGATTTTCTGAATTGGTCAGAACCTGAATTTGTAATTAAGGGACTTGATTTGCGTATGCAGATCCATGATATGCCCGTGGTTCCCCACGCAGGCGTCTACTTGGGCATGGTTGGTCTTTTTGATATTAAATTAAGTAAACAGTGGTGTGAACTAGCCTGGAGCCCAGACAGTATTAAGTGGCACCGTATTCAACCTGGTAAACCCTTGATTCCTAATGGACCGGTGATGGGTGATTACGATTGGGGATGTATTTTTACTTCTAAACCAATTATTCGTGAGAACGAGATTATACTCTACTATGGTGCTAACGATGGTAGATTCATGGGTTGGCGTAATGGATTCCTTTGCTTAGCTCGAATGAGACCCGATGGGTTTGCTGGATTTGAACAGATTGAAGGGGGACAAAACAAGACAGGATCCCTCACGACCGTGCCAGTCTCAGTTGTTGCCGGTTCACTCTGTATTAGCGCTGATGTTGCGCCATCGGGTTTTGTGAAGGTGACAGCTCACGAT
>PNEW01000125.1 GCA_002922725.1 Verrucomicrobia bacterium Opi.OSU.00C
AGATGTGTATAAGAGACAGATATAAAGATGAGCGGCTTTTGTGTGGCAAAAGATGTCATACCAAAAGAGAAGATCAAAGTCATTCGTGAGGAAGTTTTAAAAGTAAGTAAAAAAGCTTTTACTGAGGTAGAAAAAGAAAAATCAAAGACAAGGGCACAAGGCCATAAAATCAGCATCAAAGGGGAACACCAGGCCAAAGGGTTAATAAATAATACCCAGGTGTTTGCACCCTATCTTGCACATGAAAAAATACTTGGTACCGCGGAAGCATTACTGGGACCATATGCACGAATCGTATTTACTTCGGTTCTTATAAAAGATCCAGGAACTGAAAGATTCTACTGGCATGATGCTTGGCCCTATAACCAATCCAATGCAATGCATATTAACGCACCCTATCCAGACGTTATGATGGGGATGACAACTATTTGGATGATGACACCTTTCAATAACAAGACCGGTGGCACCTATTTTATTCCGGGAAGTCATAGGGTGGGTAATGGGCCTTCCGTTGAAGGTGCTAAAGGTATTGATATTCACGCCCCATATAAAACAGAAGTTCAAATCAGTGGCGATCCAGGTGATGTGCTTCTTTTCGATCCTCGTGTCTGGCATGCAGGGGGTGTAAATTACAGTGACGAACCGCGTATTGCTTTGATCATACGCTATGTTCCGTGGTGGTTTAATCTGAATCCCGCAAGAATAGGATCTTCAGATCATACGCGAATGATTGTGGAAACTAACGGGAAAAATTTTGATAGCCCACCTGTGAAGCGTGAAGTTTATGAAAATCTTCCCGACGATATAAAACCTCTTTTTCACCATTGGGTAGGAGACTAGACTAACAAAGAATTCAAGTTTATCCCAATCTGTGGTTTCGGTAATAGTTAGATTTACATAAGTAAAATCAACTAGAACGTAATCCTAAACAAAACTGTATTTACGGATAAAATTTATACGTTGGGTACAACTAGTTTATTTTTCAATATTGCAGGCAACGATTCTTAAAGTTTACTGATCAGAAGATCTTGTGCATTCATCAAGGGACGTGCTTTTTCGAGGAAGGTTTGAGTGAGCTGATCAGGGTTTAAATCGGAAGTATCGATTTCTATCTTTCTTTTTAACCAAGACTTGTTAACTTCTTCTTCGAAACGAGCCAGGATCATTGGAATATCTTCTTTTTTTAACAGGTTATATTCGTGCGGATTTGCATCCATACGTGACTGGATGACTTCAGAACGAGCTGTTAAATGAACAAGAATGCTTTCTTTGGGCATCTCTGTTTCAAATTCCCTTGAACCATGTGCCAAATTTCCTGGGTAGTAGTAGAGGGGACCATAAACTTCTTCTTCAATGTGAAATCCCCCTAAAAGAATATGATCTAATAAGTTAATTAGGCGGACGTGATAAACAATTTGCATTTGTTGCCATCGTTGTTTGAGGGCTGGAGATAACTGAGTAACCGTTATTTGATCTTCGGGTGTTAAGTGTTGTCGGTCAGGAATGGTAAAATGATCATCAAGATGAAATTTTATTCCGCGCTTGTTCCCCCAATCCATCAGACCATCAAATAAACTGGTCACTCCCGTATATTCACACCCAACTGCAATAATTTTCATTTCTTTTTCCTCCCTTTATTTCTTAACGGTTATCTAACTGAATCCGGTTTTCCCACGATTTAAAAGTATTGTATAGGTAATTCCCATGATCAATTAAATCCTTGTCTTCTGGATTAAGCGCTATTGAATCTAAGGGGATAGGAAGGCTTCCTTGAAGTATGGGATCATCTGTTTTTTCCATCCAGTGATTAAGGCGGTCTTGTAATTCCTTGAGAGTTTCACACATAGAAGAATCATTAGCGATGTTGTTTCTCTCATTTGGGTCGAGAATCAAGTCATATAATTTCTCTTGAAGAATATTAGAGTGTTGATCGTAAACACGTACATAATTCCAACGTTGGGTCCGTACCGCACGTTGTGGGGTGTAGTCAATTCCCTGGTAATTGGCTTCATAAAAAACCTCGTCATTAATTTCATCCTTTTCATCCTTAATGATAGGGAGCATGGATTTACCTTCTAACCATGAGGGGGGGTCTATCTCAAGCAATTCACATATAGTTGGATAAATATCCAGCTGTGAAATCAAGGAATCTGACACCCGTCCTTCAGAAAATTCACACGGTCTACGAATTATTAACATTACACCAGTTCCATGACCAGTCAGACATCTTTTCATTCCAGGAAATGGGATCCCGTGATCAGTTGTACAAATTATCAAGGTGTTGTCTTTTAAGCCGTTTTCTTCAAGTGCATGAATTACTGCCCCCACATTATCATCAAAAATTTTCGCACTGGCTTTGAATCCAGCCATCTCTTTTCTTACCTCCGGGGTATCGGGGAGAGGTGAAGGGATATGACAGTAGCGTGGATCGTCATCAGGACCGAGTTGTGGAAAATCACGGTGAGTTTCAAAATAACCCACGGTTAGAAAAAATGGTTCCTTGGGTTTATTATTTAAAAAATCAACTGTCGCTTTGGTTGTTGGTTCAGCATCGTATTTATAAATGACCCCATCAATTACACGCTCATTTTTTTTGGACTTCGACAATCCTATCATAACCAAGGACCGTTGGATCGATGTGGATATGTTGTAATCCATATAATGCAGTGTAGTAGCCATTTTTTTTAAGAGTGTGAGCGATGTGCTTATTAGAGTCACGTAAAGGAAAGCCACAGTTTACTAAGCCAAATTGTCCACAGCTGTGTGGGCATTGACCGGTAAGGAGCGCAGCCCGACTTGGCGAGCACATAGGAGAAGCGCAGTAGGCCTGCCGAAATAAAATCCCCTCCTCAGCAAGTTTCTGAATATTGGGAGTTGGAATAGCATACCCATAAGGTTGAACATAACGGCCCGTATCATGGGAATGAATATATAAAATATTAGGGCGGGCCATATTTAAAACAGATGAAGTCTTTAGAGATGTACATCATAAATGCAATTAGCAACTGCAATCGCAAAGTTCCGTTCTTACTTTAATTTACCGGTCCCTTTTAAGTATGTCTCTTATACACATCTGACGCTGCCGACGATATGCAGTGTTGAGATCTTGGCGGCCGCCCCACCTTTTTAAAAAAAAAATTAAACACATTTGTTGGTTTCGCCGCTAATTCTTATCTATCTTCTTTGTATTC
>PNEW01000126.1 GCA_002922725.1 Verrucomicrobia bacterium Opi.OSU.00C
GTAACTCAAGATTATGATGAAGCTTTAAAGTGGTTTCGAAAAGCAGCTGAACAGGGATACCTCAAAGCCCAAGTCTTACTTGGGGGAATGTATTATTTCGGCAAAGGGGTAACTCAAGATTATGATGAAGCTTTAAAGTGGTATCTAAAAGCAGCTGAACAGTGGCCCACCGATGCCCAATTCAACCTTGGGGTGATGTATGACAAAGGCGATGAGGTAACTCAAGATTCTACTGAAGCTTTAAAGTGGTTTCGAAAAGCAGCTGAACAGGGACACGTCGAAGCCCAAAACTACCTTGCGAAGATGTATGACAAAGACCAAGGGGTAGAGAAGGATAATGCAAAAGCTCTTGAAGATATCGATGAAACATCAATGTAATCACCCACAAATAGACACACAAAAATTGATCAGAGTGGGTCATATTGAATCGCAAGCTGTCACAGGATAAAACAGTGAAGACAATAAATACCCCTGATTATCAAGGGCTTAGTCATGGACAGACAGGGTCTGTCGAGCATAGTCAAATGGTGGAGGTGGCGGGAGTCGAACCCGCTTATTAGTCTTTTTGATGCGTTGGCCTTCAAGCGGTAATAAAAGGCATCTGGCTGTAAAAGAAGGGCTTAGACGTCAAACCATCCATAAACTTAAATTTCAGAAAAAGATATCAAGCAGTAAAAAGAGGTAAGTATAGGTAATGAAACCGATACAATTTTGATACAATTTAAAAGGTGGGTACGGGGGGGGGTAATTCATAAACAGTGGAACGGCTCTAATATATCCATTACCCTGTACACGGCGGAGGGGTAAAAGGGGTAAGAACGGTCATGTAATAATCTCCGCTTGCTCAGTGGCGAACTTTATCTATAGTTCTTCTAATTTGCGTACTATCAGCCTGAATCATTTCGATTTACGCTACTGATATATGTAAAAATATCGCCATTTACATCCAGATGTGTAAAAAAAAACTTTTTATGAGATAACTACTATATATTAGCATTATTGTCGCAGACCAATATGTTAAGCTTTGTTGGTAATTAAATGAATTATGAAGAATCAAAATGAAAAGTGAATCTAAAGGTGGTGAACTTTTTATTGTTGATAATAGTATCTCTGGATGGACTGGCTTACGTTATTTACAAGAATGGACGGAGCTAGCTAAGAGTTTCGACATTGCTACTGGTTATTTTGAGATTGGCGCATTCCTTGAGTTGGATGGGAAATGGCAACAGCTCGAAAAAATTCGGATTTTAATGGGAGACGAAATGACTCCCCGGACACGCGCAGCTCTTCTTGAAGCTATTAAAACAAATGCCGAAGAGCAGTTAGACGGCAGTATTGAAATTGACAAGGAGAATAATCCTTTTCTGAAAGGTGTCCCGGCGATCGTCAATGCTCTCAAGTCAGGACAAATAGAGTGTCGGGTTTATAACAAGGGCAAGTTCCACGCTAAAGCCTACATCACCCATGCTAAAATGGAGGTAGTAGGAGCACAAGCTCTCGTTGGATCCAGTAATTTTACACGTCCTGGGTTAACTGAAAATGTGGAGCTGAACATTCAGATTCAGAGTGGGCGTGAAGTAGCCCAGCTACAGGAGTGGTTCGAGGTGCACTGGAACGAGGGCATCGAGGTGACCGATGCGATCATCGAAACCATTTCGCGGCACACACACCTATTCACACCTTTCGATGTATACGCGAAGTCCCTGAGGGAGTTCTTTCGTGGCCATGAACTGACGGCAACCGAATGGGAAGAGACCGAATCGAAAATGTTCACGTGCCTCGATCGCTACCAGCAGGAAGGTTACTCGTCGATGATGAAGATCGCACGCCAACACGGTGGAGCCTTCCTCTGTGACGGAGTTGGACTGGGCAAAACTTTTGTGGGGCTCATGCTGATCGAGCGGCTCATTCTGCATGAGGGCAAGCGTGTAGTGTTGTTCGCTCCTAAGGCGACGCTGGAAGGTGTTTGGAAACCTCACCTTAGTAGGTGGCTACCTCACATTGGTGGGGTAAGCGGCAGCGCGGACTTTAGCAATCTCGCAGTTTTCAGCCATACTGACCTAGGTCGCACAGGGGATTTCCCGGAAAGATTTCGCCGCGTAACCGAACTTGCCGATGTAGTGATTATCGACGAGGCGCACCATTTTCGCAATCCTGGCCGCCGTGGTAATCCTGATGAAAAGATCGAACCCTCGCGCTACTACCAGCTCTACGATATTCTGGAAAGCACTATACGTTCAAAGATGATCTTCATGCTCACTGCAACACCAATCAACAATCGGCTGAGCGACTTCCGACACATGGTTGAACTTTTCACTCGACGTGACGAGGCGTATTTCGCCCGCACTCTCGGCGTGAACAACCTACGCGCTCACTTTAACAAAATGGAGAGGACGCTTCGTGAATCGGCCGGGCATAACCTGATCGATTTAAGTGAGCATATGACTAAGACCCAAGAGATCCTGGTGACAGACGAGATTGTCAGTCATCTTGTCGTCCAGCGTAGCCGGAGTTATGCCCGCGAAAGTCAGATTCGAGAGTCTGGCAATGTGGCTTCGTTTCCGAAACGACGCGAACCGCAAGTAGCGGATTACTCGATTCGCAAAATCTATGGCCACATGCTCGACATGGTCGAAGAGGCCTTCCAGCGAGAGACCCCGCTTTTCACTTTGCCTATGTACTACCCCCTCGCGTGGTACAAGGGGCCGGATGAGAGCATCGACTCTTTTGAAGAAGGCCGGCAATCACAAGTCGTCGGTCTTATCCGCACGAATTTCCTCAAGCGCTTCGAGAGTTCCGTCGCCTCCTTCGAGATGTCGTGTAATCGTATGTTGAAGAAACTTCTCGCCTTCGTCGAGGTCCATAGCGAGACGGATGCGGAGAAGAAACGGCTTGAACGTTGGAAGGCCCAGAAAGCTCAGACCCTGAATCATGCAGAGAAACGGCAGTTGCAACTCTGGGGTCAAGAAAGTGATGATGATGACGAGGACATCATACCACAGGAAATGCTCGATGCCGTGAAGCGCCTCGATCGGAATGAATATAAAGTCACTGAGATGATTGCCGAGACCTTCCTTGACCTCGACCAAATCGTGAAATTTCTCGAAGAACTATAGATAAAGTTCGCCACTGAGCAAGCGGAGATTATTACATGACCGTTCTTACCCCTTTTACCCCTCCGCCGTGTAC
>PNEW01000127.1 GCA_002922725.1 Verrucomicrobia bacterium Opi.OSU.00C
AGGCGTGGTAATTTATTCTCCTGCTCTCGCTCTGTCAGTAGTAACCGGGGTCAATCTTTATTTTGCGATTTTAATCATGGGTGTACTAGCTACGGCGTACACAGTGTTAGGTGGTCTATCTGCAGTCCTATGGACTGATGCTTTACAATTTACGATCCTCGTATGCGGTGCAATTTGGGTTGCAGTCACTTTAGTAATGAATGTTCCTAACGGTTTGTCAGGTATTATGACAATTGCTAGTGAAAGTGGACATTTAGATGTATTTAATCTTGATCTAAATATATATGAAATGGGTGCACTCGCCGTGGGGATATCTTATTTTTTACAGATTTTACAGGATTATGGAACTGACCAGGTTACGGTTCAAAGATTGATGTCGACGGAAACGTTTGGCGGTATGGCCAAGGCTACACTTGTGAATGCATTTAACGATTTATTTATTGTCAGCCTTCTACTCTTTATCGGCATTGGTATGTATGCATTCTATCAAATAAACCCAGAGCAAATACTCACCACGATTAAAGGAGACAAAGTGCTTCCCTTTTACATCATCCACAATTTACCTAATGGGGTATCGGGACTGTTAATCACTGCTATTTTTGCCGCGGCAATGTCGAGTATGGATTCGGGAATTAACTCACTATCCACAGTTATTGTTAATGACTTTATTAAACCTCTTAGACGTAAAACAGTGTCTGAACATCGCGATGTAAATTTGGCACGTACCCTTACCTTTTCTCTTGGTGCGTTTGCGATAGGTGTCGCCTGTTTTGTTTCGACGATTGAGCAGATACTTAAAGCAGCGAGCGGGTTTCTAGGCCTTTTTGCCGCCCCCATTCTTGTGTTATTTATTTTGGGTATTCTTACTCGCCGTGCGAATTTTAAGGGGTGGTTAGTAGGAACGGTGGTTGCAGTTTGTGCGACGCTGTGGTTACAAAATGATACTGAGGTGCATTTTATTTATTACTTCCCCTTTTGTTTTACAATTAGTCTTGTTTTTGGGTATCTGACGAGTGTGATTATCAGATCGCCACTTGCTCCATTGGAGGTCACTCTCTGGGGAAGAAGCGAATTAAAACAAGAGAGTTAACCACCTTAAGGGTTTTTTGAGTATATGGAAAACACAAAAATTGAAACGATCCAGTGTCCATCGTGAAGTATCATACCAAAATCACCACTAAACAATTAACGGGCAGCCTATTTTTCACAAAAAATAATAAAGGAGGAATTAGATGAAAGAGTATAAAGAAGATCCTGAAGTTGTAGTTGAGAAACGATCAATTGTAGGGGAAGGCTCTATTTGGGATACAAAAACGCAAAAACTTTACTGGGTAGATATTCTAAGCAATCATGTTTATATCTATGATCCCAAGACAAATAAAAATCGAACTATTGATGTATGTCAGTTTGTTGGGACTATTGTTTCACGTGTTAGTGGTGGGGTTATGCTCGCGTTGCATAATGGTTTTGCCAGTCTTGATCTCGATACAGAAAAAGTAACCGCTTTCGGTGATCCTGAAAGGTTTGTCCCTGCGAACCGTTTTAACGATGGAAAGTGTGATCCGGCCGGTAGATTCTGGGCAGGAACAATGGAATTTTTTGGGGAAAAGGATAAAGGTGCACTCTATTGCTTGGACACAGACAAAGCCATCTCTAAAAAGGTTTCACCTGTTTCTATTTCAAATGGTATAGTTTGGAGTCTTGATCATAAAACGATGTACTACATCGATACCCCAGTGGACAATGTCCGCGCGTGGGATTACGATATTGATACCGGAAATATAAAAAACGAACGCGTTGTAATTAAAAATTCTGGAGAAGGCCACTTCGATGGAATGACTATTGATGAAGAGGGAATGCTTTGGATTGCGGTTTTTGGAGGTTGGGGTGTCAAACGTTACAATCCACATACTGGGAAGATAATAGCCAATCTTCCAATTCCTGCGAACAGTATTACATCATGTGCCTTTGGTGGAATAAACCTTGATGACTTTTATGTAACTTCCGCCACTTATAATTTAGAAGATACAGAACTCGAAAAACAACCCCTCGCGGGTTCTCTACTTAAATACAATTTAAATGTGCGTGGGGTCCCCGCCTATGAGTATGCAGGGTAAGGAATAATTTAAAAGTTATGTTAATATTATCACACTTTCAATGAATCAGGAGATCTTTAGGCAGCTATGCATATAAATTGTTCTTAAAGCATAATTTAACTTGGTAGGAGCCCACGGTCTACTTCAGATGTAATATTCAACTTATGGCTGATCTAAAGTTAAAGTTGAAACAGAGTAATAGCCTATCATTCATAGCTTAAAGCAACTGTTGAAACGTGGTGATTCTGTCACTGCTAAGAACAGCTGGTTACTATGGTTAAGGGTTGTATATTTTAACCATTGAACAAAGTAGAGAGGCCACATGCTTAACTTAAATATAAAGTGTTGTCTTAATTTCAAGATATCAAAGTCGATCCATTAATCCATTATAGTATAGTTTAATTTAAATTAAATCACTTTATTCATGAATAAAGAACAATTACGACTGGGAACTTTATTAATTGCGAGTACCATGCCGGCAATGATGGGGGCCACAGTGATGCCATCATTGCCTAAAATTCAAACCCATTTTCTGGGAGAACCAAATGCAGAATTTTTAATTAAGCTCTTTATCGCTATTCCATTTATTTTTACTTCAATTTGTGCTCCATTTGCCGGTTTCATTGTTGATCGTTATGGGAGAAAACGTATTCTCCTCAGTTCACTTTTTTTATTTGGAATTTCAGGTACTACGGGATGCTATGCTGACTCATTACTTTCTCTTATTATCGGTAGAGCTCTACTTGGGTTTGCTTTGGCCGGTGTGACAACTCCTTGTATGACACTCATTGCTGATTATTACTCGGGCAAAATGCGTAAAAA
>PNEW01000128.1 GCA_002922725.1 Verrucomicrobia bacterium Opi.OSU.00C
GAATCAATTGAAAGAAGTCCAAATAGTTGCTAATGGAAAAAACTTTCAAAGTAAAAGAAGGGACTCCCCTTTCAGAATTCCTAGCTAGCATTAACCTTCCTATCAAAAACGTGGTTGTTGAATACAATTATATTGCCCTTTCTCCACTGGATATAAAGAAAACCGTAATTAAAAATGGGGATACATTTGAGATTGTACAAATTGTTTCAGGTGGATGAAAATGAAAAGTGAAAGTATTGAATTAGAAGGTTTGAAGGTTGTTCTTGATCGACTTATTTATTATAGTGATCCTTTAAAGTTTTCGGATAAAACTCCTCATGCATTTATATATTTTTTAACAATAAAAAATGATTCTAGTTGTTCAATTATACTTAAAGCGCGTAAGTGGGTTATTAATAATTTCGACGGTGAAACACTTGTTATTGAAGGAAATAAAATTGTCGGTCTAACACCTGAAATATCCCCTGGAGAAAAGTTTTCTTATAATAGTTATCACTTGACTTCAGTTAGTGGTAGAGCAAAAGGAAGTTTTCATGGAATTGATGATATGCAGCGCGCTATTCATGTAAAAATCCCCATATTTGAAATGCTAATTCCAGAAAACGACTCGTGCAACTGACTGATTTAAACCCACAAGGTGGGATTGGAGCTAATGCACTTCATATAAGATTAGGACGCTTTTCATTTATGATCGATGCAGGTCTGAACCCCAAATTCACTGGCGTTAAAGCATTACCTGAGTATAATAAGTTAGAAGATAACAGTTTAGACTTTATTATATTAAGTCACTGCCACCTAGATCACCTTGGATCTTTACCAGTTCTTATAAAACGCCACCCTCGCGCATTAATTTTAATGAGTTATCCTTCAAAACTCATCGCACCTTTTATGTTAAGAAATTCATATAATGTTATGCGTAAACAACGTAATGAGCTTAAACTTTCTGAATATCCTTTGTACAATCATAAAGATATTAAAAGGGTTATCAAAAAATCTTTAGGTTTACACTTTGGGCAGCCTCGAAGGTTTAACTTAAACGGAGATCGAGTGGATATTACTTTATTCCCTGCTGGCCATATTGTTGGGGCGGCAGGTATTTGTATTTTATATAACAAAAGTAAATATTTTTTTACTGGTGATGTTCATTTCACACCACAGAAGACACTTCCTGCTGCAAAATTTCCGAAAGATGATTTTGATACAGTTATTATTGAAACAACACGTGGTAACAGTGAACGAACAATTGATAAATCACGTTATAGAGAAGAAGTACGTTTACTGAAAAGTATAGCCGAGATTTTAGGTAATGGTGGGTCTTGCTTAATTCCAGTATTTGCGTTAGGTAGAATGCAAGAAATATTGACTATAATATATCAAGCTCGACAAAACAGATCTTTATCTGAATTTCCTATTTATTGTAGCGGACTTGGGATGGAGCTTGCTAATGTATTTGATGAAATATCACGTAACACTGGTTTAATTGATTTCAATCGCAATATTTTGAATAAGCTGGCGGTAAAACCGATCCCAAGTACACTAAATTTCGGGCAATCACCCAAAAGACCAAGTCTATTCATCGTCAGTAGTGGAATGATGATTGAAAATACCCCAGCATACTTAATAGCCTCTTGCCTTTTATCCTCGTCTAAAAATGGTATTTATTTTGTCGGGTATTGCGATCCTGATACACCTGGGGGAAAATTATTAACAACACCAAGAGGGATGAATTTTCTTTTTGATAAACTGGATTTTATTTGTCCTCTTAATGCACAGATTGAAAAATATGACCTAAGCAGTCACGCTGAACGGGAAGATATACTTCACTACGCTGTTAATAGAAACCCTAGAAATATTGTACTTACACATGGAGAATGTGAAGCAAAAGATTGGTTTGAAAAAAAGATAAACTCAATACCGAACGCACCCAAAGTTCTTAACCCGAATCCCATAAAAACCTATAAACTTTAAAATATTTAACGGAATTTAAATATATATTAACCAATAATACCATCTAAGCTAGCAGGTATTATTTTGTTTCTTATCGGAATTTTATATAAACCAGCAACGTATGAGCAAAACGCTGACGTCCCTGCAAAATATTTTACATTTAATTTTTCAAAATTAATTTGTTTTAGTGGAAATACTGAGTCACCAATAAAATGAAATTCTATTCCTCCTGATAAACAAAGACTGTAGGCTACCAATAAGTTCCAAGCTTTAACATCAAAACCAAAACAGCCATCAAAAATTCCAGTAGCTACGTAAGTAGAGTTTAAGACGCTGCTTCCCATATCTAAAAGTTGACATTTTGTAAAAAGTGGCTGCAATTTTTTAGAAACTTCTTCCGAAAGAGGAAATTCTATTCCTATTCTACTATTTTCTCCTAAAATGTTAAATTTAGGAATTCTTCTGGGGGAATTTCCTATCAGCCCTTTTTTCGGACCCCCTTCGATTATTTTTTGGCGTAACATATCATAGACATAGGTATAGATTGGGTATCCCTCTCTCAAAAGAATCAGGGAAATAGCACATGCGGGTATACCAGAAGCATAATTTTTCTTACCATCTATAGAGTTAAGAATCCAGGAATAAGGAGCATTTAATTCGAATAATTCATCTATTGAGTTTGACTCCTCAGAAAAATAAATATCATCCACAAATGATTTTCTTAATTCAGCAAATATTTTTTCTGAAATGGCAAAATCCGCAAAAGCAATACAGCCACCACCATCAAATGGATCTTGTTGGTTATGAGCAAAATGTTTATGGAAGAACTCAATTTGCTTTTTTATGGCAACTCGACCGGCGTTGATGCGATACTTAAGTTTGTTACTAGCCTTCATCAAAATCTAGCAAACTATTTTATTTATTTTAGGTAGATAATTGATGAATAATATAACACAATCAATTTTCGGGCAATCCATGGAATTCAAAAGAATTATAGCCAAAATAAATAAGCAAGTTAGATCATACCATAATATTTGTCTCTTATACACATCT
>PNEW01000129.1 GCA_002922725.1 Verrucomicrobia bacterium Opi.OSU.00C
AGCTTTTCGAAGTGGTAATCTGGGAGTAATGGATTATTACCGTATGATGAATATTCAGTCAGATACTGAGATGCGTAGTTCCATTGGTCAGGATGGTGATAATAATGATGGTACAACTTAATAGCTGACAATTTATTACATCATATTGAGGTAATAATGGATATTAATTGGATAGAATATCTGTTGCCGATAATTTTCTTTATCCTCTATGGGATAAGTAAAATATTTGGTAAAGGTGGTAACCAAGAAATCGATGAATCTTCACCACCTTCAGTTGATTTAGATGAACAACAACGGAAAATACAGGAAGAGATCAGACGAAGAATTGACGAGCGTCGGAAGAGCGCAGAACCTGTTCAATCAGATTCAACATTAAAACCTCAGGAGTTGACAATAGAGCGTACTTCAGTTCCAGAAGGGTCCCCTTTTAGAACGCCAAAACCCGTGTCTAAGGATCCTCAAGTTCCCTCGCAACTTGAGGATATACCAGATCTTGTAGATATTGGTATACAGCAGCAATTAGCTACACAAATGGAGCAATTGCGTAAAGTAAACAGACAATCTGATCCTTTAATTAAATCGATACCGTTATCGGCTAAAAAAAATGAATATGTGAAAATAAAAAAGCGGGGTAAAAAGAACAAATTTCGCATTGATATTACTTCGATCCTTAAAGATCGTCAGGGCGCAAAAAAGGCGTTCCTTTATTCGGAAATTCTAGGACCCCCGATGGGGCAACGTCGTCAAAGTGTATTTGCTCCTTTAGTTGATCAATAAATAATGGGGTTTTACAAAAAGAAGAATGTACAATGAGGTTTTGCTGGATTAAAAGTAAAGTTTAATCCAAAATTCGGCTGTTTATTCCGGTAACACCCATTTTAAAGTTTTCACCATTTTTCTCGACGACAACGTTTTCTCCTTCAGTAAAACTAATTTTTATCGGACCAATCTTAGTAAGTGATATAGTTTCTCCTTCTTCTAATGTTCCGCTATAAAGCCGTTTTCGATCAATTTGCTGTTCGATAATAACAGTTACATCATCTAAAGCGATAACTTTGATTTGCTCTTCATCCATACGAGCTACTTCATCAAAAGTTTCATTCACATCTCCAACTATAGAGGGCTGCGTTAAATCAGGATTAATTTCTGGTACATCATCTGAAATAATGAGGTTAACGATCATTATTATGATAAAAACAAGAAGAAAGGTACCACCAAATACCATTGCAACCTTATAGTAGAGATCTCGATCAATAGAATTACTATTGTAGTTTTTTTTGGGTGTGATGGCTTTGGGGGTCTGATCTACTATATCATCAGTATTGGTAGGTAACCTATTTTCATCAATAGATACATCATGTGATAAATTCAATTGCCCAAGATTTACACGTTCCAAGGGTGCTACATGCTGCGTATTGCGTAATTGCATTGTTGTGAAATCAGTCAAAACATTTTCTGTATCTAGATTTAAAAATGATGAGTAATTTCGTAAAAATCCGCGTATATAAACATCCGGTAAGTCATATTCCGTCTCATTATTTTCCATCCCGTGAATAATATCACTACGAATCTTTGTTATTTCTGACGCTTCGCGTAAGGAAATCCCCTTGCGTTTGCGAGCTTCTTCTAATCTTTCTCCAATAGTCATAAATATTAGTTAATAATTATTATTATATTTAATCCAAGTCAGTAAAAATTTCTCGTGGCTGTGCACCATTTTCAGGACCAACAATACCACGGTCTTCCAATATTTCCATAATTCGAGCCGCGCGATTATAACCTATTCTCAGTCGGCGTTGAAGCATGGAAGTCGAGGCACGTTTAGTCGTTTGTATTACTTTCATTGCATCTGGGAGTAGTTCATCATCATCATCACTTCCTCCAGTAGGGTTTTCCTGCCCCGAAGTTTCCACATGATCCTGAAATATTTTATCAATTACAGGTGGACCATTTTGTTTAAGATAATCAACGATCGCAGTTATTTCTTCATCAGCGACAAAAGCTCCTTGTGCCCGTAAAAGACTATGTGCGCCTGGTGGTAGAAAAAGTAAATCACCACGCCCGATTAAATGATCTGCCCCCATTTGGTCAAGGATAGTACGGCTATCTACTTTTGATGCAACTTTGAATGCAATGCGGCTAGTTAAGTTGGCCTTGATCACTCCTGTAATTACATTTACAGAAGGGCGTTGGGTGGAAATAATGAGATGGATGCCCGCTGCACGCGCAAGTTGTGCAAGTCGTGAAATACTAGTTTCTATTTCAGCAGGGGCAACCATCATTAGATCTGCGAGCTCGTCAACAATACAGACGATGTAGGGTAGCTTTTTGGGGATTTCTATTTCGTCATCTCGAGGTACTTCGACAGTATTAACTGCAGCCCGTTCTTCAGGGGTTAATTCAGCCTCTAAGGCATCTTGCTCTTGCTCTGCATTTTCATCTCGTGCTCGCTTAGCATTAAATCCTGCAATATTGCGAACGCTGATTTTGGCAAATATTTTATAACGTGTTTCCATCTCTTTAAGCAGGTATTTCAAAGCGGCCGGTACTTTTTTTGGGTCAGTAAGAACTGGGATCATCATATGGGGTAAATCGTTATAAGCCTGCAGTTCAACAATTTTAGGATCTACCATAATAAAGCGAACATCTTCTGGACTGGCATGGTAAAGTAGAGATGCTATTATGGAATTGATACACACAGTTTTGCCAGAACCAGTAGCCCCAGCGATAAGAAGATGGGGCATTTTTGTGAGGTCAGTTACTAATGGCTTACCACTGACTTCCTTCCCCAAGGCAATTGGTATTACTGCAATACTATCAGTCCA
This sequence comes from Verrucomicrobia bacterium Opi.OSU.00C, assembly GCA_002922725.1. GTDB lineage: Bacteria > Verrucomicrobiota > Verrucomicrobiia > Opitutales > PNEW01 > PNEW01. The sequence goes on from PNEW01000129.1 coordinate 2,826, forward strand.
ATCAGCAGACTCAATGATATCTGTCTCTTATACACATCT
>PNEW01000130.1 GCA_002922725.1 Verrucomicrobia bacterium Opi.OSU.00C
CTATAAAGCTATTGCTCCTGCTGGTAACATTATAACAGGTGATATGGATGCTGCTGATCGCAAGCAGGTAATCCAAAAACTTGCCGCTCAAGATATTAAACCACTCACTATTAGGTTACTAAATCAAACTGGAAATAAAAATAAAGCTCACACTCAACATACAGTGAAAGGCAATCAATGGTTTAATAATATTAAACTAATATTCAGAATACAATCAAAACGAAAATTAGCTCTTAATTTTTTACAAAAATTAAGAGAGTTACTTGCTAGTGGTATGCCACTTGGAGATGCAGTTCGATTGATGAGTCAAAGATTGAACGATCCCTATATTAGAGTTCTTTGCGATAAAATCTGGAGGAACCTGAGTGAAGGTTACACCCTATCTAAATCTATGGCCGAGATGCCAGAGGTATTTAATGAATCCAGTATCCACCTAGTGGAAGCAGGTGAAGCTACCGGTAACCTCACACCAATACTTGATAAAATTGTAACACATATGGAAGAAACTACTGAGTTACGTAATCGTATTCTCAACAGCCTAGCTTACCCATTATTTATATGTATAATTGCTTTTGCCGTTGTTGGTTTCTTTCTCTTTTTTCTTCTACCAAAAATTCGATCAATGCTTTTAACTCTTGGTGGAGAAATACAGTTGTTCGCTAAAATCCTCATAAATGGTTCAGATATTGCACTTAAATCTGCCCCCATCGTAATTATTATTTTTGTCACTCTTTTCATCGCCCTTATTCAATGGCGGAAAAAACCAATTGGTCGTAATAAAACTGACAACTGGTTACTACGGATACCCTTCATTGGGAAAATCTTTTACTATTCAGAAATTTTTCAGTCCTCAAGTCTTATTGCAACTTTAATGGAAAGTGGAATCAATACTACGGAAAGCTTACGCCTTTCAGAAAAAACCTTTAATAATACACAATTAAAAGCCAAGTTCAGTGAAAGTCGTCAGCAGATCCAAGAAGGAGCTTCTGTTGCTATCGCTTTCAACCGAACTCAATTTATGCCTGACCTTGCATTGGACATATTAACAGTGGGAGAAAACACGGGTAATCTCGTCAATAGTCTTCGTGAAATAACTAAGATTTATCGGCGAGAACTCACACATTACTTACAGATTCTAACAGCCGTAATATCTTCAGCTGCTTTAATTTTTGCATTTATTCTCGTTACAATCATCGCTTTAAGCATTATTTTCAGCGTCTTTCAAGTGAGCAATTCGTTGTCCGTTTAGTTTTTACACAAACTGGCAAACTTATACCCTACACTACTATTAATCATTTATTTGTGAGTTGTATATTAATTCACTATTTAGCCTGCGCGTCTATGAGCATCACCCTCAATTGCTCGAATTAACCTTTTGAGAGTTGTTGCAGCATTTCTTTTAACCGCAATGAGTTCACTCGGTTCACTGACATCTTCATGTGCAAATAAATAGAATTTGATTTTGGGTTCTGTCCCACTACCTCTAACTGCATAAGAATATCCATTATCCAATTCGAATATGTAAAAATCTTGCTTCGGTATTTCCTTACCGTCTGAATCATATAATTCTTGCTTACCAAAATCAGTAATATTCGTTACTTCAAATTCACCCATCTTGGTGGGGGGATTTGAACGATAAGAATCAAGAATAGTCTTTATCCGAACTGTACCACTTGCACCCTCGTAATATATGTTAAGTAAATCTTCTAGAAAGTAACCGTACTTTAAATATAGTTCATCTAAATGTACAATAAAATTTTTGCCTTTACTCTTTAGATCAGCAGCCAATTCACAAAAAATAACAATAGCAGCATTTGCATCTTTGTCACGAACCCTATCAGTACCTAGATAACCGTAACTTTCTTCACCACCAAATATAGTAAAGGTACTATAGCGTAAAAGAAGTTCAATACGTTTGCGATATGAGGTAGTATCATAACTCAAGTCTATACCTTTAGTTTGAAGTAAATATTTTTTTAATTGCTCCTCATAAATCTTCAATTTCTCGCCAATCCATTTAAACCCGGTCAAAGTGTTTATAACCTTAATACCATGAATATCAGCTATTGACTCCTGCAACGGGGTCGTAACAAACGTTTTTAAAATTGCTGCATTATGGCATCCATTCTGAGGAATTATCCCAAGTTCTTTTAATTTATTAATTCGATAATCTGCCAATAATGCTCCGATAATATTTCCGTTTAGCAGTTGTATCTCACCATCTCCATCAGCTACTCCCACTCCCATTCTATCACTATCTGGATCAGTCCCAAAAATCAGATCAACTTTATTATTTTTCGCTAAGGTTATAGCCTCTGAAAGTGCATCAAAGTTTTCAGGGTTAGGGGATTGTACGGTTGGAAATCGTGGATCCATCTTCATTTGCTGCCTTACGGAAATCACTTCAATTCCGTGTCGCTCCATTAAAGGCAAAGAAATAATACCCCCTGTCCCATGGATAGGGGTAAAAACTATTCGAAGTTTATTATTCTTAAAAAGTTCTGGAGCTAAAATATTTTCTTCAAGCCCATCAAGATAAGCCTGATCTACTGAAAGAGGCAGAGTCATGACTCCATCCATTTTTTTATTTAAATAAGGTGAGATTTCAGACAATTTTACTTCATTTACACATTTTATAATACCAATATCATGCGGAGAGACTACTTGTGCTCCATCATCAAAATATATTTTAACCCCATTATCGTGGGGAGGATTATGACTAGCAGTAATAACTACACCGCATGTACAACTGAGATACCGCACAGAAAAGCTCAACTGCGGAGTAGATCGTGGTCCGCTAAATATCTCCGCGCAACCGCCTAAACGAACCCAAGTTGAAGCGATAAGGTCGCAAAAATGCTTTGA
>PNEW01000131.1 GCA_002922725.1 Verrucomicrobia bacterium Opi.OSU.00C
TCAGGACTCGACCCCCCATACCACTGGTAGGTCAGATCATCTCCTGTTGCCTCAACACTTAGGGTTGCTGTATGTCCCGATGTTACGGACTGACTTACCGGTTGCGTCGTTATCTCTGGCGCTGCAATGGCGGGTACCTCCGGCGTTACAGGCGTTGTTGTCGCCGTCGTGCCTGAACCAGGCGCTCCAATCGGGGTGAAGCCAAAATCGTCGATTGCAGTACGACCTTCCGTGTTTCTAGTAGGATGATCTCTCAATACAATTTTACTTATACCATCTGGGATCCCTAAATCATCTGCATTAAGATTTACGGATCCGGGTTTCCAAAGGGGATCGAGATTACCCTCTAAATTATCAACCGTTAAGACTAAATTTCCTTGCGTATCATAGACATCGATAAACCCATCTGGGTTGATCCCTTCTTTTGGAGGTGTACTCTGCGCTGCGAACATATCTATTTTATAGGCAGGAGTTTCAAAAGTGATCGTTGCTTCCTCACCATTGAATACTCCATAAGTATTAGGTGACGTTCGAGTATAATTACCTCCATCTGAGTACTCCACTAATATAGATCCTCCATCAAAAGTAGCAGTGTGAGGCGACGTTCCAAGTACTATCGGCTCGGTTCGTCCAGCACCTGCGCCATATGAAGACCAAGTTTCATAAACAGTGTTGTTAGAGGGGAAATCAGTAAGAGTAAATCCCAGATCATCAATCATAAGTTTGCCTGTGACTTCGAAAAATTTTATTTCGTGCATACCACTAACAAAATTAAAATCAGTTTGATCCATAAAAGAACCACTATCTCCTACAAAGCTATATAAGGTCGGGCTGGCCCCAGGGCTGATGTTTGTTGGTAGTCCTGTTGTAGAACCTCCAGCACCTTCGTTACCAATAACGGTGTTTGCGTGTTTATTCGATGATCCTGAATGACCGGTATTCATCACCCCTCTTATTTCAAATTTACCTGCCCCAGTCGTTTCACCCGCATAAAATTGGAGATATTGTAGCCCTCTTGTAGAGACTATTATTCCTACTTGTCCAGGGCCCAAAGTTAGTGCTTTGGTTCCTGAATGTAATAATGCAGGATCATCAAGCGTTTCCACCGTGAAACCAATAAACTTGAGGGTATTCGGTTCTTCACCAAGTATAAATTCACCAGATCCCTCAGCATTTTCAAAGTCGATAAATACTTCCAGATCTTGAGGAAGAGCTACAAGAAAAAAAGGAAATATGACTGTGAAGACGAAAAAAAAGAGTGGCTTTTTAAATAACATGGTAGGACTTATGATATGGGTTAATTTCAATAGAGACGTATTTTCTTATAAAGTGATCAAGTGAACGTCAATTACTAAACACAGATTACTCTGCTAATGTATTATTAATATAATTTTTGTAAAAAATTATATAATTTCTGGTGTGCTAATTTTATACTTGAGTATGGTGTAGCTTCTGCCTGGTCACTCAATCGTCACTTGTTTCCTAGTTATCACCCAGAGTGATTAACTCATCAAAGACCTCTAGATCATAATCTCCTAAACCGAGCCCAGGAGATTTTGGTAATTGGAGGAACCCATTCTTCAATTTGATAGTGTTCTCAAAACCGTGATCAAATAGTATTTGTAAATATTCAGATCGTGATGAACCCGCGAGCGAAATTTCTGGTGACGGGTATTCGATCATGACTCCATTGTTTACCGTTGCTAAGGCGTTAAGATGGGCCGCAATAAGAATTGGAGACCATGGTCCATGAGGAATACACAGAATATTCGCATCTTCGGCCATACGCGTGACACGAAGAAACTGGGTGAAACCCATCTGCTGCACATCAGGTTGGATAATGTCAACGGCTCGAGTGCGAATAAATGGTTCAAATTCACCAACGGTGGTTAGACTTTCACCTGTGGCAATTTTTATGTTTACCTGATTAGTCAAAGCGCGAAAGCCTTCTACGTTGTAAGGATGAAGCACTTCCTCAAAGAAATAATAATCATATTTTTCCATCATCTTAGCACATCTTACCGCATCCTTCACTGTCCATCCTGGCTGATGATAAACAGGACATCCAAAATCGAGCATTAACCGAATGTCGGGACCTACGGCCTCGCGAATGACAGCCATCGTTGATTCATCCTCATTTCGGAAGTGATTTCCCCATCCAAACTTTATCGCTTTAAAACCCTCCTGAACACGGTCTAAGGCTTCACGCGCTAATTCTTCAGCGGGTTTAAGATTGATTTTCTTACCAAATGTATAATCACGCATGTCCAGACCCTGACTACTGGCATAGGCCATGATTTCGCTATGCAAAGAACCACCAAGCAGTGTATGGATTGGACGATCATATGTTTTACCCCATATATCCCATAAGGCTAAATCTACAGCAGCCATAGCATTAATGGCGAGACCCCCCTCTCCGCCACGGCCTCGTTTTGCCAGCCATTGAAGGGACATCTTTCGCCAGAGATGATTAAGGTGAGCCGGATCTTCACCTTCTAGAAAGGTCCAAAGACTATCTGAACCTGAATTTATAATTGCATCAATAACAGGAGGTGGCGCTGAAGTAGCACCCACTCCAGTTATTCCTGTATCCGTTTCTATTCTGATAAAGGCGGTGCCAAGGTTGTGTCCTAATACTTTAATACTCGTTAATTTCATTCTCCAAATTAATGCAACAAATCAGGACTATTAATTTATTAATAATATATAAGCAATATTTTATATCTTAGCCGTTTTTACTATTCTAAAGATTTCCATGTACATCTTTAACTTATTGTCACCCCAAAGCAAAAGTAAGTGAGGGCATAGTTCGAACGCGGAATAGATCGGGAAAAATCCGACAAACGTTTATGGGCTTCAAAGCCCTAAATGACTAGGGATACTTAATATTATATAAAGCGTCATTCAATAGTGAGTTCTTCAGTAGTAACAGAGATGGCATCGCCATCCTCATTGGCAAAGGTAGCATCAACACTTAATGTAGGTTGAGGAGTATTATCAGACTTAAAGTTATTCTGACTAATCAAAGTCTCAAACCCTGTCGTCGTTGATCCACTCTCTGCTACCACTACAGAGGCTGCATTGGTCTGTACTAAATCTCCTC
>PNEW01000132.1 GCA_002922725.1 Verrucomicrobia bacterium Opi.OSU.00C
AAATAACGTTTGTAGTGAATGGTTTTATCGTATCTAAAGTGGAGTAAATAGGCACTTCTTCCGTCTTTATCCACAATGCCTTTATTGAGAACACTTCCCCCAATTTGTTCAGTGTTACTATAAAAATTTAAATTATCAAAGGTATTTGCACGCATACGCTTAATTTCACTCATACTAAGAATACGTATTGTCCAGTCATCAGCATCCTTTTCATTGGCTCGTCTACCCCATCCTTCAATATCATTTATTGCCGTTGTTTCGATAATACCATCGTGAGTGTTGATAATGTCCAATCGTTGTTTTAAAGGTTTTTTCAAGTAGATGAGAATCTCCCCTTTTCTCAAACTCTTATGATTCGTAAAAGTACCTTCAAATTGTATTGTCTGAACGGCACGTAGCTGAGTATTTCCTCCAATATAACTTCTGACTTTAGCTATTACCTGATCTGTCGTTAACTCTCCGTGCAAAGGCGCCTCAGTTATAATCAAAATGGTAATGAAAACAGCTGAAAAAATAAGTTTTGTAAATCCATGCATCATGTATTAACCATTTCACCAACTGTCGGTTTTGCACTTTTTCCCAGGTGTAAGCATTTCAAGCATAGCGCTAAACTTTGCCAACCTATTTTGTTAAGTTTTGGAAAGCTCGCTTAGCTTGCGGGTTTCAGCTTTTTTGCTTTTAAGTAAATCTCTCAACCTAGTGTTTGGCTTCTGTTTCATGTGAGGCTGGAAATGGTTGACTATGTTGAAGGCTTCTGGCACCAAAAATGGTACATCCCAGAGAAAGCTTGGGGGTTTTTTTCCTCGTATTGATGCCACAGTTCTAAATCATAAATATCCTCTTCGTTCCTATGAAACTCTCTGAAATTTGATGTAGCGACTTCATTTTCAAATCCGCAGAATTTTAGTCCCAACTCGTCGAGACAGTTTTTAATCTGTGGCAGGGTAAAACGATGCTCTTGCACGTGAAATATTAAGTCTCTCAACGTACTGAGACTAAAAAAATCACTCGACGTAGTTAATAGCTGATGATTCTCGTCATGCGATTCTGCTAATGATTGCCTGAACTTTCTGATGTCAGCTTCAGATGTGCCCACTCTCAATGCTGTGATTTCCTTTCGAATCTCTACAATATGGTGTCGAGCCAACTCACTATACAAACCTATCCTCATCAAACCACCAGGCTTTAATAAATCCACAAGAGCTCTCCATCCAGCCATCGGTTCATCCAAATGATGAAGAACACCCGCACTTTCAATGATATCGAATTCCTTGCCCATTTGATGGAGATGTAAAATATCTGCTTGCAAATAATCTATGTTGGTAAAACATAACTCATTAGATTTCCTCTGTGCATAAGCGAGGCTTGTAAGGCTTAAATCCACAGCAGTGACATGACAATTTGAAAAGCGAGAAGCAGTTTCTATCGAATGCTGCCCCGTACCACAACCAGCAATGAGTATAAACGGAGCAGTCACGTTTTTAATATCTTCAGAATGGAGCTGAAGCTTCAACTCATCACAAACTGCAGCGACTGGTTTTGCCTTTATGGGAACATGGAGTTTCACCCATCGTGGATAAGGATTCTCTTCATACTGCTCCCTAACTTTAAGCGACACATTGTCTGATATTTCTTCCAATACAGGAATGTCTTTCGCTATCACTCTCTCGAGAAGTGGTTCTTTTATTAGCCTCTTCTTCACCTCTTCTAAATTATCAAGAGATTCTAGCTTTTGACACCAATCATATTGGTGTAACGGACGATAAGACGCTAAACACAAAATCTTTATGGCTTCTGGCTGCTCTGATTGCGCCACGATTTGCGAAATCTTAGCTTGTAATTCGCCAATCAAATAAGTTTCTTCATCACTTTCAATGTAAACATATTCATTAGTAAAACAATGAATAGAAAGCGTCGATAAAAAATAGATGAGCTCAGGAGTTACCTCCATAGTATCCAGAGTTTTGAGAAGCAAACTTCGCATAGCAATAAAGAGTTCCTCAAACTGAAGCTCGGGAAGTGGACATAAACGCATCAGATGATGAAGAAGTGGAAGTTTATCTAGACTTCCAATTATGGAAGTTGCCTCGTTAAGACTCACAGCAGAATTTTTCTTAAGCAGTAAATCCTTGATTTGAGTATCTTGCTTTAAGAGACTTAAAATACTTTTAGCCACATCTTTAGGGCGCGTAAAATTTTCGGCAGTTAACAGTTGGGTTAATGGGGGATAGAGCTTGGGGTTTGATGAATTGAATCTTACGTTTTTGATAGCGATACCGAGATTCACATAGGCTTCGGCAAAGTCAGATTTCAACGCTATCGCTTGTGTGTAACTGGCTACAGCTTCGTCTAATCTGCCTAGTTCTTTGAGCGTGATGCCCAAGTTGCTGTGGGCTTCGGCTAAGTCAGGTTTCAACGCTATCGCTTGTGTATAGCTGGCTAGAGCTTCGTCTAATCTGCCTAGTTCTTGTAGCGTGATGCCCAAGTTGCTGTGGGCTTCGGCAAAGTCAGACTTCAACGATATCGTTTGTGTATAGCTGGCTTCAGCTTCGTCTAATCTTCCTAGTTCTTTGAGCGTGACGCCCAAGTTGTTGTGGGCTTCAGCATAGTCAGGCTTCAACGCTATTGCTTGGTTATAGCTAGCCACAGATTCGTCCAGCCTTCCTAGTTCTTTGAGCGTGTTGCCCAGATTGCTGTGGGCTTCGGCATAGTCAGACTTCAACGCTATTGCTTGGTTATAGCTAGCCACAGATTCGTCTAATCTGCCTAGTTGATGCAGCGTGATGCCCAAGTTGTAGTGGGCTTCGGCATCTTGAGGAGATAAAGCAACCGCTGTCTGATTAGCGTCTACAGCTTCAGAATGCCTTCCTGTTTGCCCATATACTAAGCCAAGTACTTTCCATGCAAACTGATGTTGGGAAAACTCGTTAGTAATAGATACTGCTAGCTTTTCAGCATCATTAAGTCGCCCGTTCTGATAGTACTCTAAAAGACTACTGAGTTGTTGCTGGGTTGGATTGTTAGCCTTTAAGTTTTGTTTTGTTGCCTTCTTCTTCCTCTTCTTTTGTTCAGATAGTTTTTTG
>PNEW01000133.1 GCA_002922725.1 Verrucomicrobia bacterium Opi.OSU.00C
ATTGTATTAGTGATCTTTTTTACCTGTAATCATTGTCCGTTTGTTACTGGATCCGATGAAGTAACACGAAAGACAGCGATAAAATTTGCTAATCAAGGAGTTAAATTTGTGGGGATAAGTTCCAACAGTGTAGACACATACCAGGAAGATGATTTTGATCACATGGTTGCAAGAATGAATGAGTACAAATTCCCCTGGACTTATTTATATGATGAAACACAAGATATAGCGAGGGTCTATGGCGCATTGAGAACACCACATTTTTACGTGTTTGATCGGGAAAGAAAATTAATTTATACTGGTAGGGCAGTAGACAATCCAAAAGAAACAGATAAGATTACAGTTAATAATCTTGATGACGCGTTATCGGAGTATTTATCAGGACAACCGATTAATAAACCTTTAACCAATCCCATTGGCTGTAACGTTAAATGGATTGGTAAAGATGCTCATTGGATGCCATCTGAAGCCTGTGATTTAATATGAAATTACTGCTTAAAAGACCTATTTATTTTCCGAATGACCAAGATAAACTAAATACTGAATTAATACATGGGATTTAAATGCGGAATCGTAGGTTTACCTAATGTTGGTAAATCCACCTTGTATAATGCACTGACTAAAGCAGGGATCGGTGCTGAAAATTATCCCTTTTGTACAATAGATCCTAATGTAGGTATTGTTCCAGTTCCTGACCCTCGCTTACAACAGATAGTCGATATAGTAAAACCCAAGAAAAGTATTTCAACCCACATGGAATTTGTCGATATAGCGGGGTTGGTAGCCGGAGCTTCACAAGGAGAGGGCCTCGGAAATCAGTTTTTGGCTCATATTCGTGAAACTCAGGTTATCGCACAAGTCGTGCGGTGCTTTGAAAATGATAATATCGTCCATGTAGCAGGTAAGATAGATCCTTTATCAGATATTGATATCATTAATACTGAACTGTGCCTGGCAGATCAGGAATTATTGGATCGCGCATTATTAAGATTAAATAAGCTAAAGAAAGCGATTGATAATAAAGATGCGTTTAAGAAATTGGCTTTGATCGAACGTATTATGGAAGTGGTCAATAAAGGTCAACCGGTACGAAGCATGAGCTTAAATCCAGATGAAGCTGAGATGATCAGTGATCTTCATCTATTGACTGAAAAGCCCGTTTTTTACATTGCAAACATTGATGAACAAGGCCTGAGAGGAAATACCTGGATTGAACAATTAACTAAATTAACTAAAGAAGAAAAGACAATCGTTATTCCTGTGTGCGCAGCTATCGAGGCAGAAATTGCCTTATTAGAAGAGATTGATAAACAAGAATTTCTAGCGGATATTGGATTAAAGGAGCCTGGGTTAAATCGGATAATTCGCGAAGGTTACCAATTGTTAGGCTTACAAACTTTCTTTACTGTGGGGCCTGAAGAGGTCCGTTCTTGGACGATCCGAGTGGGAGATAGCGCATCAAAAGCTGCTAGCAACATTCATACCGATTTTGAAAAGGGATTTATTCGTGCAGAAGTTATAGCATTTAGTGATTTTATTGCCTGTAAGGGTGAGCAAGGAGCAAAGGATACAGGTAAGTGGCGATTAGAAGGGAAAAATTATGTTGTTCAAGACGGAGATATCATGCTTTTCAGATTTAATGTGTGAATGAAATCTTACTTTTTACATTCATTATCTTTTGTCATCAGTAGTCACAGCTGTGAAATGCAAGTAGGGAAATAACTTGCCTACCTATTCATCCTATCAATTATAAACATTTTTCAAATATTAAATTCTCATTGATTATAGTCGAATCTTTATCTTGGTATGAAAAAATCATCTGAAGCGCTCGAATCTCTCAGACTACCACCCGCAGATCGTTTGGTCAAATCCAATACAAGTTTTAAAGACGGTGGCCAATATCGTATAGAAATTCCAAGCACCGAAGGTCCTGAGGCATTTAAGATAGTCCTGGAAGAAGCCGACAAGCTCAATTGTCCCGTTCACCGAATCAGTCAAGGAAGTGGCATCCAAATGCTGAGTGACGACCAGATTTCTGAAATGTCAAAAATAGGTGCAGACCGCAATATAGAAGTCTGTCTTTTTACAACACCAAGAGCCAATTTTGATATAGGAGGTTTTTGGAATGCACCTATGGGGCCCATGATTCAATGGCAAGTTCGAGGAGCTGACCAGTTGCGTTATTCAATGGATGATATTTTTCGGGCCTGCGATTTAGGCATACGTAGCGTGCTAATTGCAGATATTGGGTTGATCCACATGGTGAATCAGTTGCGCGGCACGGGAAAATTGCCGAACGATCTAATAATTAAATCATCCGCTGTATTGGTTCCGGCAAATCCAGCGTATGCTAGACTCCTTGAGGATATTGGTTCAGACACGATAAATGTTTCCACCGACTTAACTACTGGGCAGCTAAGTTCTATCAGGCAAGCGATCACAGTCCCCCTGGATATTTATATAGAAGCCCCTGATGGATTAGGGGGATTTGTCCGTCATTTCGAAACCCCCGAGATGATCCAATTTGCTGCTCCTATATATGTAAAGCTTGGGTTGCGTAACTCAACTGATATTTATCCTTGTGGCGAACATTTGAAAGGTGTGGCACATAATTTGAGTCGTGAAAGAGTAAGGCGAAGCAAATTAGTTTACGATCTCATTCAACGAGAAATTCCACAGGCCAAGATGTCTGAAGTAAGTGTCAAACATGATGATCTCGGAGTTCCAGTTCTCTAAGTTTAAAGCCTAATAACCAAAGTCGTAAAAATGGAAATCAAAGGGAAATCTTTAATCGGCTCAAGCGATGGGGCCAATACCGGTAAATCAGTAAGAGCAGTTAATCCATCAACAGGCCTGGAAATCGAACCGCCATTTTTCCAAACAACACCCGAAGAGGTCAATCAAACAGTGGAGATTGCACATAAAGCATTTCTAGAATACAACCGGTTAAGCAGCAGCAGTAAGGCTCGTTTTCTTAATGAAATTGCCAATGAGATTGAAATCCAGAGAGGTGTTATAATTCCAAGAGCGATGGAAGAGTCCGGTTTGCCTGAAGTTC
>PNEW01000134.1 GCA_002922725.1 Verrucomicrobia bacterium Opi.OSU.00C
TGAATTGTAGGTTGTTGGCCACAACATCTGAAAGGATACCTATATGCGTGGAGCTATTTTGACCAACCTTTTGTCTCGGGGTAGAAACTCGACTACCTCTTTCGCTTTTTCTTTCATCTCTTGAGCGTTGTTGGCCAGTAAGAACTTGCTCAATCAATTCGGTTACCTCAGTAGCATCTGCATGTTTAAGAGAAAAAATATCAGTTTGCGTAATAGGCGCAACATCAATATCAAGTTTTGATATTAGGTCGTCAATCAAACCCTTGTTACTGTGGTGGGTAAAAACAACAAGTTGATTACTTCTTTCAATCGCTTCAAAAGTGGTATTATTTTCAAAATAGCGTTTAAGGCTACCATTTTGCATTGATTGCAAACGTTTTACAATATCGGTAGCTGATACATGTTTAAGGTGATAAAATAAAGTTACAACTTTGACTTCAGCTGGTTGGTCTACCTTAGAAATTACATCTTCAATACGTTGAAGATTAATCAAAGGATCAGTTACTAGTATGGCATTAGACTTTGGAAAAGAGATAGGGTTACCTTGTGTTAATAAGGGTTTAATCATGGTAATTACTTCTTCAGTATTTAGGTAATCGAGATAAAAGAATTTAGAGTAAATTTTCTGACTAGGTGAATTTTTAAGTGTAGAATCATTTATCATAACAGGTGCTTGGGTGGCGATGCTTGATACTGGTACGGCCTTAAGGAATTTTTCACCTACTTCTGTAATAGCAATACCGTTCAAGCTAAGAAGACTTTCAATTGCTAGAATGGCATCTGCTTTAGTCATTGCACTTTGGCTACTGAAACTAATTTGAACCCTTGGCAGGTTTTGCTGTCTTAATATTGATTTACCCGTGAAGCGTTCTAACATCTCAATGACTTCATTTGCCTCCATATCACTTATGTGAATCACACCAACTAAATCCGCATCCACCTTTTGGGACGTCATTGAGGAGGCCTGTGCCGAAAGAGAAAACAGCAAAGGAAATAAATATAGAAGCAAGATATGCAGCAAGCTGATGGGTTTAAAAGCTTTCATCCCTTAACCGAAAATATTCGCTTAAACTTTAGATGGGTTTATTTTTTAACTCGAAAGAAGAAACAAGGAATTGTGCATCAAGTTGTCTGGGAGCAGCCTTATTGGCTACAATACGCATTCTTTCCAGACCAAGGTATGGAGATTCTTCTTTTATTTTTTTGATCAAATTCTATGAGGTCTACAATTCCGCTTTTTTTGAACTGAATGCGTACAGTATGAGCATTAAAGATATCACCTTCTTGAGTACTAAGCGAATTAATATCGAAATTTAAACCTGCTTTGCGCGCTATATTATCCAGTTTTTCCACTAACTGTGAGCTGGAATATGTTTTTTCTGGTTCCACACGTTCAAGGGCCTGGGTTAATCGTAACTTGATATCATCTTTCTCACTGATTATCTGAGTTTGGTATTTTAATTGGTAATTAGTATTTCGCAAGTTTGCAAAGATGGTCTTGCTATCTTTCAGTAAACTACTTGCCCATAGAATAAGAATTATCCAAATAAACACGGTAAGTAATGTGCACTCTCGCAGAGACAATGAGTTGTAGAATTTTTTAAACATAGAGAATGTAAAATAATGTGGATTAATTATTCCATAAGTTGTGAACCTGCAACAATATCTTCAGGGTTAAATGGCGAGGGATTAAATGTTATGACTATAGTAAAAGGGGTAATGCCACTTCTTGACACAATTTTTTTAATTTCCGCGTTAGAGACAAGGGGCGAATTGCGTAAATTTTCCATGTAACGGTTAACGACTTCTACATTGCTGGCAGCTCCATCGACTTGAATCTGGTTGAAGCTGTCAGCTAAAGCTTGGGTAAAATAGATAGAGTTTGGTCTCTTCAAATTCATTGTTGCGAGCATTTCAAAGGGTTTAAGTTCGTTTTGAGCAATTTGCTCGATACGTAACAAAAGGTTGTTTTTTTGTTCCACAAGCGTTACCTCATCACTTCTTTCTGCAATTTTATTTACCTGAAAATTGGTCCAGATATCTGTTGCCATAAAAATAAACTGCAATAGCAGAAATAGCGATGCTGCCACACCAGCGAGTTTTGTTGAGGCCCAGACATAACGAAAATAATTACGGCTTTGACTGGTCTTTACTTTAAATGAACTTTCGCGGATATCTGCGTCCCATAATCTTTTCTCATCCATTAGTAAGGATGATGGGGTTGAACATGAATGAAAACCTAGATCACTATTTTTATCTGATATTAGGCGATGTTTAAATCGTATTTGATCATCAGAATCAACTGATGACATAGTGCCTAAATAAATTTTGTTATCAATTTTATACCCTCTATTTTTCAAGGAGTGGAGAAGGTTTTCTTTCAAGTTAAGGAGTGATTTATCTGAATCATCAATATTTTCCAGAGATAAAGTAAATACGTTTTCTGGTACGGTACAATTGGCAGGAAAAGTTAAGGCAGTCATAGAATTACACTCTGATAAGAAAGTAATCGATGCTTCCTCAAAAGAGATTCCATTTAAAGTGATAAAGCTAGGTAAAACATGGAAATACTGATCAAGGTTATCTACCCCTAAATTTTTGATACTTTCGCGATAAGCCGCGTATATTAAAATTAGAGATTTTTTATCATCGTATAGGAATCCCCATAATAATTGGTCAAGGGGGAAAGGAGAAAATCCTTCAAGTGATAATTCAACATATTGATTAATTTCACTTTCACTGATTTCAGAAGGCCAGGGTAAAGAATGACAATAAAAAATTTCACCCGGAACTAGTAAAACTTTACGATCAACGAGTTTATTTCCAAGTTTACCTTCAATAAATTGTATCAATTTATTCATTAAAAATGTGTACCTAATAAACTTATTAGTTTGTTGATGTCGATTAAATTCGTTGATTCTCAGTGAGCAGGAGAATATCAAAAGGATATCTCAAAGTAAGTCTAGAGTTGTTATTTTCCTCTTTGCTCAAAGCTACTGACGAAAATAACAACTCTAGACTTACTTTGAGATATCCTTTTGATATTCTCC
>PNEW01000135.1 GCA_002922725.1 Verrucomicrobia bacterium Opi.OSU.00C
TCAATTTTGAGATTAATGCGATCCCTAAGTTGTTCAGAATTTGGAACATAGGTACCAAGAATCTCTACGAATCGCCCATCTCTCGGAAACCGAGAGTCTGCGACTACCATTCGATAATGAGGGGAGTGTTTGGCCCCATGACGTTGTAGCCTTATCTTAAGTGACATTGTGGTGCTTAGGTAACTTTTCTCTAAAAGACGGGAAAGACGACAAAATGTAGTCACCGAGGTGATTGTCAAGCTGGTTTACTCTCTTATGTCTTTTTTCCTTATAATTATTGCAAAGACCGATATAAAGACTACTTGAATTAGACTTCAAGGATAGTTTGTATTTAATGAGAAATATTTTCATGTATCACTGCTATTTTGTAGTATTCGTTAATGATTAGGCCCTAAAAATAGAAAAATGATTTAATATAAGTTATCACCGGACGTTTACCGTAATGACATATATCCACAAAACTTTATGATTAATCCATTCAAATATTCAAATTATATTATTTTGTTCATTACAGCACTGACAATAATTGGCTGTAAAAGACAGCAGATCATATATTACGAAATTGAGGAAGAAGATAATATTATTGAGTCAAGTGACCCTACCCTTGGGGGAATGGCTCTAAACGCAGCCCTTTCGGAAATAACCTGATAGCGATGGGCAAAACTCATAAAATGATTTAGTACCTCTTCATTGTGTTCTTCACCTGCCTGTTGTTGATTAAAGGACCTGACTCCCGCTGGCATTAAATTATGATAAATCTGGTATTCTTCTTGGAGGGAAGATACATATTCAGGAGAAGTTAAACTATATACTAGTTGTTGATAAAGGACTAAGTCTTGTCTCAATTTAAGTATCGAACGCTCATACGGGGTACGTAAATGTGCTTCTGCGTTAACTAACTGTGCTTGTCTCTCAATTTCTTCAAGATGAGGTAATAGCTCATTAAATGAAAAGTTGAAATTTGAATCAGCAGCTCTTTTATGCGATATATTGAAAAGCCCTATTATATCAGGGTGGGATGCATAAAATACTTTATAATTGTCAGATACATTAGATCGCATCATAACATCCATTAACCATTCAATAGCACTTATCCTCTCTTTAGACTCATTTTTATAAGTCTGTTTACCATGTATTATGAGCAAGGCATTACGAGCTGTTGTATCCAAAGGTTTAAGCCGTCCCTTGTATAAAATTGGGAGTTGAGCAAACTTTTTGATCTCAAACGAAGAATTATATCGCGGCGGCACTAAATTATATCCGACATAAAGTGTACCAACCAATAAAAGACCCAATGTGATCACTTTTTTCATCGGTTTTTATTTCCGCTAAATCTTATAAACCTGTATCCGAACTGATATATTAACCCAATTGCAATCATCCCACATGAGATATATGGGATTAACCATCCAGGGTTATTAACAACTTGAAACATCGAACTTTTCTCTGTTTGTTGGTCAAAAGCAGCTTGATAAAAGGTACGTCCTTTATAACGAAGGGGATGATTCATATATATCAGTGTTTGACGATCCTCTGTTGATTCTCGGTTAATTATACGTACTTTGCTTGAAAAATTCTTGGGGATATCCGTTCCCATATAACGGTCGTGAGAGAAATCTATAAGTTCAACTTTATATGGAAGGTAAGTGCGCTTGATTCTTAGAGCGATTTCGTATTCACGCTCTTCAAAACTGAAATATTGAGGGGAAAACTGTTCATCAAATACATTGGATACCAACCATATTCCAAGTGAGCCTCCACTACCGACCAACTCTACGATAGCTGTAGTGACATTACGTTCATCCTGAATATAGGTCATTGGCCTATCCCAAACAACATAATCTTTTTCACGCCCCAATCCGCGGTTAAATATCATTTGCGGTGATTTTTCTTTTAAATTACTGCGCTGAATAATTGCTGCATTTGGATAAAAAGCTTTAGTCTCTACCCGAAAAGGAAGGCGGGGGTGTTGTAAAGAAGTTGGCCGTTTATCAATAAGATCGATGGGGATACTTACTACGCCTTCAATTTTACGATGCGTAACATCTTTGATAACAAGTTCGTCATAATGATGACTCTCAAGGTAATTTGCACTTTCCCCCTCCTTGACCCACATATAATTTTCCTCTTGGAGTAATTGTGTAATCAGTTGACCTAAAAGTAAAAATATCAATCCGAGATGTATAATAAAGATCCCTGCCCTATTCCATTTAAAAACGAAGCGAGTGGTGTGAGCGGCAATGAGATTAATGAGAAGTAAAGGTCCGATTAAATAACCTCCGGGCATAGGAAAATGAATCCAATGCAAGGACTCGCCAAGAGGCCATTGAAGGGGGGTATTGCCATAATGCGATGAGACTTTCAAAATACTTAATCTGCGTTGCCCGTATTCCAAAATGGACTTGATCCAAGGTACCAAAAAAAATCAATACCAATGAAGATACAAGTAACCATACAGTTAGTTTTAAAGAACTAATAATTTTAAGTATCATAAAAAAGTTCAAAACCGGACCGAAGCCATAAATCCCATAAAGATTTTCTCTTGAATAGCTACAAGAGGGACATCTCCAGTCATTTTAAAAAACCATGTATTACCTTCGTGGTTTGCTATAGCAACAATAGTACGTTGAGGATAATTATCATCAAGCCTTCCTTGTTTCTTGCTAAAATCAACAATTCGATAAGTCATTCCATTTATAGTCTTTGTTACTATATGTTCATCGAGAGAATCGATAGATATAGGGCTCAATCCGATTTGTTGTCGCCATCGATTTATATTCATTAACTCCCCACCTACATCACCAGGAAATGTTGTCACTGAAATATCTACATCCTGATTGTTAGATCCCATTACAGAAAAACTCCCTCGTCTCACCGTTGAAGGTTTACCTGGCAGCCATTCCTCGGGTATCACCCAATTCGGATTAGGAGTGTTATTTATACTTTCTAGAGGTACCACGCCACTATTCATATTAAGATCTCTATCTCTTGCAATATCTCCTGTTACTTGCTCAATAATATTATCTTCTTCC
>PNEW01000136.1 GCA_002922725.1 Verrucomicrobia bacterium Opi.OSU.00C
AGATGTGTATAAGAGACAGGTTGTCGCCGTCGTACCTGTGCCAGGTGCTCCAATCGGGGTGAAACCAAAAGTGTCTATAACTGTTCGGCTTCTCGCCACATTTAATTTAGGATTGTCTTTAATAATCAGTCTACTGATACCGGCTGGAGCTCCCAACTCATCGGCATTGATTGTTATAAAGGGGGGTTTGAATTCAAAGCGTAGACCACCAGAAGCCGTAAAATCCGTAAAAGTAGCAATCAGGTTATCATTAGTATCATAGACTTCAATCGAGCCATCGGATTCTGAAGCGCTTGATAATAAAAGTGCGCCTGCATAAGTATCGATTTCATAAGCCGGGGTTTCAAAGGTGACTTCAAATGAATCACCATTAACTGCAATACCATAAGACAATTCTCCCGAATGAGTGGGGTTTTCTGATGCTCCGGCCATAATTATACCACCATCAAAAGAAGCAGTATATGGTGATACCCCAATAACAAGGGGCTCGAACTGTCCCTGACCAGTGCTAAATCCATCACTCGTCTCAAACCGAGTATAAGCCGTGTTATTGGATGGTCTGGACGTAAGCGTGAAGCCAAGATCATCAATAGACAATTTACCTGTAATGTTCTTGATTTTTATTTCTCTAATGCCATCAATAAAGTCAAAATCGGAATTATCTCTAAAAAACCCACTATCTGCAATACCACCCTGTAAACCTGCACCTGAGCTGATATTAGTCGGTAGACCATTAACTACACCATTGTCAGCGAGAATGATTCCTACAGTATAATCAGCTAGAGTGTAGTTTCCTCGGTACTCGATTCTGCCGCCTCCCGTACTCTCGGCCGCATAGAATTGGATTTCATCAAGCCCTCTATCCGATACAATTACCCCCTCCTGACCAGGCCCGAGGGTTAACGCTTTTGTTCCCGAGTGTAAGAGCGCAGGATCCTCCAGAGTTTCCACCGTGAATCCGACTAACTTGACCCTGTTGGGTTCTTCCCCAATGAAAAATTCACCTTCCCCGCTGATATTCTCGAAATCTGTGAATACCTCCAAGTCTTGAGGCAGGGCTAATAGAAGAACTGGGGATAAGATTAACAAAATGAAGAATAAGAGCGATTTTCTTAATAACATGGTGAGCTATTTAATAGGTTGAATCTCAAAAGGGATGGGTTTTATAAAAAGATTAAGACAGGACGTCAAATATCAAATCGTATTTAATGAGTGAGAGCGCCTCATAAGGGAGGTTGACGGGCTAGGGTATGCGCCCCTTTTGATCACCTTCTAATCAAAACGATTCCTAGAGGCATTTAAGCTTCAATATAAGATAGACTTCACTCCTCCGGGGGCGCAATCGTCACGATGGTCCTCAGCTTACCCACGGTAGGACCGTTAATGCTGGAAGCACTAATGAAGGAAGATATGTATTTGGTATTTGACCGGATCGATGCTCATGATTCTCAGCCTGCTCGGCGTCCTGGGCACCCTGGTCAGCGACCTGCTCCTAATGTGGCTCGATCCTCGCATACGCATGGAGGGCGGAGTGCGCTAACGCGCGTGTTAGGTTTTAAGTGTTAAGTTAAGAAGGTTCACCGTTCAAGGGTTCTTCACTGATTTTCCGACACCTGACACCCAATGCACTCTCCTCACCTGAAATGGCATGGGGAAGTGGTTATATTTTCGCACCAAACTCGACGAGGCTTTCCACCATTCCCCGGATTCGTGCACTGTCGCTTTTAATAAACGCTTGATGGGGCCGGAATATTCTTCCGTCTGATTTATAACGCAGTAATGTGGCGATGTCTTCATCATTCTTAATCCCCGCCCCGAATTTCAGTGCAATGTAGCGGCGTTCATTTTCTAAATTGCCAAACACCGAATGCAACAAACACTGATTGAAGAATATTACATCACCGGGATTGGATTCAAAAGGATAAGCGGGAATTGACGGCTCATCCACTCCGTAGGGTTTTACCCTAACTTTATTTTCCCCGTAGTAAAGCGGTTTGAGCATCTCGTGAAAGGGCGCTCGATGAGAACCCGGAATTACACGCAGGGAACAGGTTTCTTTCGTCGTTGGATCGAGATATAAATGAACCTTGATCGTCATATAGCTGAGTTCGTTGTGACCTTGTCTATCTGCATGCCATGAGGTTTGGCTGCGGCCACAAACTCCCTCGGACCCAGTCCAGATAAATTCTTGCCCAAGTAATTGTTCAATTGTCTCGTAGATACGGTCATCCTCAACCAGCTTAGTCAATTCGGGATCTTTCTCGATAAAATAATCGACGACCTTAGTCACATTTTTTCCATCGCCAGAATCTATGATTCGACCATTTTCTCTCTCCGACATATACTTATAGCGGCTTATCATCTTCTCCATTTCCTCAGGTGAAAATGCCTGCCGCAATACGAGAAAACCAAAGGTTTTGAAGTGCGCTATCTGTTCTGGAGCCAACATGATGAAATATTTATAAATATTTCAGTGTTAGGTGTTAAGTTTTAAGGACAAACATAATCAGGGTCAAACGTAGGATTTAAATATACTCTGTAACGGGGCTCGGTAGTCACGGTTGACAAGCAGCCTCGCGATGACAAGGTATTTCAATCGAAAAACGGCAGTCGTATCATTCAATAGTAAGTTCTTCAGTAGTAACAGAGATGGCATCGCCATCCTCATTGGCAAAGGTAGCATCAACACTCAATGTAGGTTGAGGAGTATTATCAGACTTAAAGTTATTCTGACTAATCAAAGTCTCAAACCCTGTCGTCGTTGATCCACTCTCTGCTACCACTACAGAGGCTGCATTGGTCTGTACTAAATCTCCTC
>PNEW01000137.1 GCA_002922725.1 Verrucomicrobia bacterium Opi.OSU.00C
GGTGGACTATTGGTAAACAACGTGCTCGTTCAATAAAGAAAGCCTGGACTGAACAACAAGCTATGCGTGATATTATGATTTTTTCTGCATACTTACGGAGTCTCATCTTCTAACTCTCTACAGTTAGTCAAAAAGTATGGTAAAAGTGCGAAATTCATCCTCCAGACTGAACCATATGCCGTAGCACGGGAAGTAAAAGGTATTGGTTTTAAAACTGCTGATCGTATCGCTATCAATCTCGGGTTTTCTAACGAAAGTCCTGCTCGGGTCGATGCAGGGATTATCTACGCAATGCAACAACTTGAAGATGAAGGCCACACTGGGTACCCAACTGCAGACCTAGTAACTTATGCTAGTAAGTTACTTGAAGCAGAAAAAATAATAATTAGCGAAAGAATAAAAACCTTATTGATAGAAAATCATCTTTGCCTTTCCGCGAGTAATGGGTTGCTTCAATTACCGATCACAACCAAAGCTGAAGACGATATCGCACAAAGTATAAACCAACTCATTTCAAATCCGTCAATATTACCACCCATAATATTAGACAAAGCTTTTTCATGGGTGGAAAATCATATCGGTTTCAAATTAACATCTGAACAAGTAAATGCTGTCAGTGCTGCCCTTACGCAAAAATTATCGATCATTACAGGAGGACCCGGCACGGGAAAAACCACTATTTTACTTGCAGTTGTAAAAATTCTTGCCGCAAAAAAAGTCCGTTTTTTACTCGCCTCTCCTACTGGTCGTGCAGCTCAACGCATGAGTGAAGCGACTGACGTTTATGCGAAAACGATACACCGACTTTTGAATTTTGATCCACTCACCGGTGGCTTTAAAACCTGCAAAACCCACCCTCTAAAAGCTGACTTTATTATCGTTGATGAGGTAAGCATGTTGGATACATCATTAGCATCTGCGCTTTTTAACTCACTACCTAAAAACGTTCATGTCTTACTAGTAGGCGACGTTAATCAACTTCCCTCTATTGGTGCTGGTAATGTTCTCAATGACCTTATAAAATGTCGCAAATTTAAAGTTACACGATTGCAAAGAATATTTCGGTAAGAGGAACAAAGTGATATAATTACCACTGCACATAATATTTTAAATAATAACACAAAGCCTCCTTTCATAGTATGTAAAAAGTCAGAATTTAATTCACATAGTGACTTACACTTTATTCGTAAAACAGATCCCAAAGCTTGTCTTGATACAGTAATCGATCTTTGTCGAAATTACATTCCTTTAAAATACATGGTTGATCCACTATGGGATATACAGGTCTTGGCTCCAATGCACCGAGGTATTGCCGGCATCAGGAATTTTAACCTAGAACTACAAAATGCGCTCAACCCAAACAAAAAAGTCATACAAATTGGTCAGAGAACCTTTTCTTTAGGGGATAAAGTCCTGCAAAACCGCAACAACTACGAAAAGAATATTTTTAATGGCGACTTAGGTAAGATCACTAATATCAATCTGGGAGCGGGTTCTGTTGAAGTTAATTTCGATAATGAAGTTATCGATTATACACGGTCGGAACTCGATAACCTACAACTTGCCTATGCCATTAGTGTACACAAAGCTCAAGGGAGCGAGTTTCCTATAGTTATCATTCCCCTCTTAAAACAACATTTCATGTTGTTGCAAAAAAATCTGCTTTATACCGCAATTACTCGTGGAAAAAGAAAAGTCTTCATTGTAGGCGACCCATTTGCCTATTCAATTGCTGTACGAAACAAAGGAAACAGCTTTCGTAGAACGGACCTTCATAGTAAAATTCTGAACCTTATTTTATGAGTCCACTTTTAAAATTAATGCATTATTTTCAAATACAGTAAATTTTCTTCTACGTCTTTACATTTGTCATAATTTCACACATATTATAGTATTCACTTTTCAAGCTTACGTGAAAGTAAACTTAATATACTTTCATACGTACTGCTTGTTTCTGTAATTTCATCGTGAAGAATATACCTCCTACTAGTAATATACCGATCCTTACCCATGTTGCTATCATTCCTGATGGTAACGGCCGTTGGGCAAAGCAACAAGGCCTGCACCGCAATCGAGGACACCAGCAGGGCGTAGAAAATGTTCTAAACATCGTTCAATATGCACGTGAGCTAGGCATTAAATATCTTACTTTTTACGCTTTCTCTGCAGAAAATTGGGACCGCCCCCAAGGTGAAGTAAAAGCATTAATGAAAATGTTAGAGAAATTTTTAAAAATGAACCTTGGAAAACTGCATGAACATCAGATCCGTCTTAAAGCAATTGGTCGTATTGACGAATTACCAGCTAAACTACATGCGTTACTTTATAAAGCCATTGAAGCTACATCACATTATCAAGATAGAACTCTTATTTTTGCATTAAATTATGGTGCGCGAAGTGAAGTCATTGACGCGGTAAAGGCTTACTCCCAGGCCGTTCTCGAAAAAACAAAAAACCCAAATGATTTAAAATGGGAAGAATTCTCTCATTACCTTTATACTGATAATATACCTGACCCTGACCTTATAATCCGCACATCGGGTGAAACACGATTAAGTAATTTTTTGCTTTTACAAGGTGCATATTCAGAATTTTTTTTCTCACCAAAATTATGGCCTGAATTTAATAAGGAAGATTTTATAAAAGCTATCAATAGCTTTAAGAAGCGAGAGCGACGCTTTGGTAAAACAGGAGAACAAATCCGCAATGACTCAGCTGAGCCTATTTTGAATAGATGAAACAACGCATTTTCAGCACCTTGGCCCTATTGATAATCCTTACCTCTGCCCGTTTCTTTGGTGGACCTATAGCTGGAATATGGATTATTACTCTATGTGGTGTTTTAACTCAATATGAGTTATATTT
>PNEW01000138.1 GCA_002922725.1 Verrucomicrobia bacterium Opi.OSU.00C
AGATGTGTATAAGAGACAGAATGGCTTGGCCGCATTACAAATCACTACAAAATGCCCCCGTTTTACGAAGCCAAAAGCCACGTGAAGATTATGCCCACGCGGTAACTCTTGTTGGTTACCGATGTAAATCAAGGTATTTAGAAGATATATTATTCATTTTTTAAAAACTCCTGGGGGCATGAGTGGGGGGTTGCCGGCCATGGTTACATAGCTTATCCCTATTTGGAGAAACATATTAATTCAGCAATATTCTTGGAAGTTGCACTTTAATCCTGAGGCGAGGATATCTGAAAAACATGAACAAAATAAAGGAATACGGACTGATTATTTATAATAATAAAACCTGAATTTATCCAAGTAATATATACCTTTTATGAATCATATTCAATCCATCATATTTGATATGGATGGGCTCATGCTCGATACTGAAAAACTGTCTATGCAATCATGGATGATTGCAGCTGAAAAGTTTAAGGTTGAATTTAATAAAGATGTTTTCCTGCGTATGATTGGTCTTAACTCAAAGGATATCAAAACAGTTCTTAGAAAATATATAAAAAATGAAAACCAAAGGGAGGCATTTTACAATTGTGCATGGATCAATTATCATAAGATCATTACGGATAATCCAATACCTGTGAAACCAGGTTTAAATGAATTGTTAGATTTTTTAGAAAGACATAAAATAAGTAAAGCAATTGCTACCTCATCTAAAAGCAATATGGCTGAAAGAAATTTAAAATCATTAGGACTTTACGACCGTTTTACATCTGTAGTAACAGGGGATCAAATCGAGCATGGTAAACCTGACCCAGAAATATATTTAAAAGCTGTAAATAAACTTGGTGCTTCTCCGGAGCAATGCGTTGCGTTGGAAGATTCAGAAAATGGTATACGTGCCGCAAATGCTGCCGGTACCTATGCAATTATGATTCCCGATCTCGTTGTTCCTTCTGTGGAAATGCATAAATTAGCTTACAAGATTTTTGACTCGATCAACGAATTTCTCGTTTTTTTCAAAACCTGTCGAAAGATTAATTAAACTTTATTTACATTTGGCGGATACTACAGGAGTGACAGGAGAATCCAGCACCAAATGTTGTGAGCCAAAGATCCCTGTCTGCGTTGTTATTTTTCAGATACTCTTCAAGTGCAAATAGTACAGATGGGCTGCTCATATTTCCATACTTCCTCAGTATCTTTGCTGATTCGCTAAGAGAATAGTCGGGAAGTTTGGATTCTATAGCTTTAAGTACTTCACGACCACCTGTATGGGATATAATTTGTCCCACTTTATTATTTTTGCTATTTTGTCGATGAAATAATTTACTGACTACATTGCTGGCTAGTTTAGGTATAGAATTGTGCAATCGGTTCCGAAGTTTACCTTGGTTATTTTCGAATCTTAATTTATTTCTATTTTCTGGAAGATGGAGTGTATCGAAATTATAGCAAAAAAGCCCTGTTTGTTTTTCGTCAGTAGACCAAATGCTGGTAGAAGCCCCGTCACCAAATAAACAGGCACTGATGAGAACACCAGGATCATCCTCAAGATAAAAAGCAGCTGAACAAATTTCTACAGCGATTACTGCCACGTTGGATTTTGGGTTGGCAGATAGGAAATGGCTAGCACTCCTGATAGTAGGGATAGCAGCACCACAACCAAGCCCGACAATATCTTGTAAAAATAAATCGCTACGTAACCCTTTTTGTTCTGCTACATGGCTAGAGATTCCTGGGCAAAGGTAACCAGTGCATGTACAAACGAATAAAGCATCTATTTCCTTTGCTTTTAAATTCGCCATGGTGAGAGCTTTATCAAAAGATTTACCAGCGAGTATAGGTGCCTCCTGTTCAAAAGCACGATTAAGTGATTCTGCATCTAACTCAAAAAGTTTTTCCAATTCTGCAAGGGCAAAGTGGCGTTTATCGATTCCACTATCCCCAAGTAGAACCTTTTGAATAATATTGATCGAACGTTGCTTCAATCGTTTGGACGTTTCTGATTTAATAAATATATCCCAACAATCTTTCTGAGTGAAAGATTGAGAAGGAACAGTGTTAGCTAAACCTTGAAGGTACATAAATCAGTGCAGGAGCTTATAAAGAATTTGGAAGGGTAGCAAATGATTCCGGTTTAAGTTAGATAAAATATGCTGTAAAAAAGGTGTATAAAACCATGGGTGTATTAGTCGCGATGTGAGTAGTCGTAAACGAAAATTTCGTCGCATTAAGTGGTTTACCGAATTAACTGTTTTAGACCAAGATTGCTTTTCTGAAGCATAAGCAACAACAGGTTCTACGGCTAACATTCCTGCTTCAAAAGCCATTGTCATACCATTGCCAGTAAATGGAGGAATTACCGTGAATTGGTCACCTAAATTAATTTTATCAAGCGCTTGATGTGTGTGGTTAAAATCGATTGAGCTCACGCCAATTAAACTATTAATGTCAATCCGTGAATTTTTCAGTTTACTTACCATTTTATTAAAACCGCAAGCTTCTAGGTAGGCAATGTGTAATGTTTTTTTATTTTCTCTAATGTGTGGGCGGCGGCGGAACAAACCACAAATATTTACAAGTCCATTTTCTATCGATGAAGCACCTGCATATCCATATTTTCCTAAATGAATTTCAAGATCGCTTTCTAAAGGATAGCCAGAGCTGTGTAGCTTAATTCCAATCCCAGGGCTTTTTTGCTATAATTTCGATACACTCCATCTTCCAGAAAATAGAAATAAATTAAGATTCGAAAATAACCAAGGTAAACTTCGGAACCGATTGCACAATTCTATAC
>PNEW01000139.1 GCA_002922725.1 Verrucomicrobia bacterium Opi.OSU.00C
TATTTGATTAGTCCCCTTTTCCTGTCTTAACACACCCACACAATAATGGGTCTCTTCGTTCGAGAAAATAATACGTTCGAGAACGCCATTAAGATTTACCTCGCTCATGTTTGGATAGTGTTAAGGTAAGCTAGCTCAATTATTAGAAGAGAAAATTAAAAGGAGATATTTTTAGTCTAAATTTCTATCAATCATTCTAAGTTTTTGAACCCAAAAACGGTTTTACCCAATGTAATCAAATCAGGGTATACGCCATGCGCGCCAGCTTCAAATTAGTGGTTTGCTAGTATGGGTTCCCGTGGTTACCGCATAACTGGTCATGCCAACAGCCTTTGCGGCTTCAATATCAAACGGTGAATCTCCAATTAAGCATGATTTGTCAGGAGTACATTGTAAACGAGATAAAATATATTGTGTAAATTCACGGTCAGGTTTACGGTAGGATGTATCGCCATGCCCGACTATAGCATCAAGATAATGCTCAATTTTAATATGAGAACAAATTTTTCGTGAACAATCACCACCTTTGTTGGTAAAGACTGCGGTCTTAAAACCATTCTTCTTTAGTGCTTTGAGGAGCCAATAAACACCCGGGTAGACATCAACATCCTCAAGAAATATTTTCTCAAAGTGTTCATGGAAATGAATAAGTGCATTAGGTAATTCTTTCTTCCCGATTAATCTTTCTAGCGTTACCGGTACTGAACCACCGACAGTTTGTTTGACAGTCTTAAAATCTACCTGTTTAAGACCTAATTTTTTCTGGGTATAGACATAACAACGGTAAATAACGTTAAAATGATCGATTAATGTTCCATCGAGGTCTAGTAATACGGCGTTCATATAAATAATGTCATTAGCAAGTAGTAATTGCCCGGTAAAACGGTTTTAAAAATTGTAAAATAGTGTGTGACAAATTTAAGATCAGCTCTAAAGCTTAAAATATAAGAATCAATAGGTATGGATTCTCAAGACAAAACAAAATTAGTAGAAAGTGTCCGAGAAGGCAATATAATCACACTTCATTTGTCTGGTGATTGGTCATTAAAGACAAGCAACCCCGAATTTAATACGATAGTGGACGCATTTCCTCAGGACAAAAATATTAGGGGGATCAAATTCGATGTTACTCAACTGATCACCTGGGAATCAAGTTTGATGACTTTTTTCTTAAATATCATCAATTACGGAAAAGAACGTGGCTTGGAGATATATATAGAATCATTACCCGATAATATTCAGCGACTACTTCGTCTTTCACTGGAGGTTCCAGAAAAAGAGGATGTGAATATGAGAAGTAGCAAATACGCATTTTTAACAAGAGTTGGTAAATGGGGGATTTCTATTTATGACGAGGGTATAGAGTTTACACGATTTATTGGTGAGGTTTTTTTTAGTGTTTTTAAACTTTTTAGTGGCCGTTACCATATGCGTCGGGGTGACTTTTTTGTCATAATTCAAGAGACAGGAGCTAAAGCCCTCCCCATTGTTTCACTCATTGCTTTGCTTATTGGGTTAATTGTTGCTTTTCTTGGATCTGTAACACTCGCCCGGTTTGGTGCAGAGATTTATGTCTCTTATCTTGTCGCTTATGGGATATTAAGAGAAATGGGTGCAATAATGACTGGGGTAATTGTTGCCGGTCGAACTGGGGCAGCTTTTGCCGCACAGATTGGGACGATGAAGGTAACTGAAGAAATTGATGCACTAAAAACGATGGGTATTTCCCCGATAGATTTCATCGTTCTGCCACGCATGCTTGCACTCATTATCATGATGCCGTTACTTGTTCTCTATGCAGATCTCATTGGTATTTTCGGTGGACTATTGGTAACTACGTTCCTCCTGGATTTTTCGGTTCACCAATTCCTTGAGGGAATGAATGAAGCTGTGACTTTGACCGATTTTTATATTGGGCTAGTAAAAGGGACAATTTTTGGTGTTATAGTCGCGATTTCCGGGTGTCTGAGAGGTATGCAATGTGGAAATAATGCTGATGCCGTTGGTTTGTCAGCTACGTCGGCTGTTGTTACAGGTATTACCTTGATCATTTTTGCTAACGCTGTCATTGACTGGATTGCAGCCATTCATGGGTTTTGATATAAAAGATGAATACTATTTCCCAACCGAAAATTGAAGTGCGAGATATGGATTTGGCTTATGGTTCTTTTGTTGTTATGCAAGATCTTAAATTTACTGTCAAACAAGGCGAAATTATGATAATAATGGGTGGTAGTGGTTGTGGGAAGAGTACACTATTAAAGCACATGATTGGTCTTATAGATCCTGTTCGTGGTGACATCCTTTATGATGGTATAAGTTTTGTTAACGCCGATCTGAAAAAAAAACAAGCTATCTTGCGCAACTTTGGTGTGCTCTATCAAGCTGGTGCGCTTTGGAGTTCAATGACATTGGAAGAAAACGTAGCTTTACCTCTTGAAGAATATACAAAACTCTCACGTGGTGAAATTAAAGAAATTGTCTCATTTAAGCTATCACTTGTCGGGTTAAAAGGTTTTGAGGCCTTTTATCCTTCTGAAATCAGTGGTGGTATGCGCAAACGAGCTGGACTGGCACGTGCGATGGCCTTAGACCCGGAAATTCTTTTTTTTGACGAACCATCAGCGGGGCTAGACCCGATAAGCTCGGTCTCTTATACACATCT
>PNEW01000140.1 GCA_002922725.1 Verrucomicrobia bacterium Opi.OSU.00C
GGTTCGAATTGAGGTAGTAATTGCTGAAGTAACCTTAAGTGAGGATATAGTACGCGGGATCGATGCATTTAATATTAATTTTAACCTCTCTGGACTAAGCCAGGTAAACTTTGCCCTAGAAGGGCCTGGGACAACACGGCTCCCTCAGGGTTATTCAATAAGTGGTTCATTAAAAGATTTTTCAATTAATACTTTACTTAATACGGCTCGCCGAAACACAGAAGTCACCATACTTTCTACTCCAACGCTAGTAACAACTCATAATCAAGAAGCATCGATAAATGTAGCTGAATCTCGGCCTGTTATTACCGCAACTCAATCTGACAATTTTGGGAGCACCTCCTTACGTAGTAGTGTCCAGTTTCGAGATATTGGCATTGAGTTAATAGTTAAACCGCTTATTGGCCCGAACGGTATAATCCAAATGGAAATTGATCAAAAAGTGGAAAGTGTGGTTGATACGGTAAGCATAGATGGGAATGATCAACCAATTATTGGCAAACGCCAGGCAAAATCATTCTTAAGTGTAGCTGATCAAGAATTAATTGTTCTTGGTGGACTACAACAAATTGACAATACAAAAATAAGAGGACGCATGACGTTTCTTGGTGAAATCCCCTTGTTAGGAAAGCTTTTCAGGTCAAGGGCAGATGAACAGACTAAAAGGGAGCTTCTTATTTTCATCAGGCCCGAAATATTATTAACTACGGATGATGCCTACAGTAATACATTAAATAATATTGAGAGATTAAGTGGTAGCGAAAATATTGAGGGTTTACTGGAAAAAGGTAAATTAGAAAACAGCGACACGAGTACTAAGAAAAAAAATAACCACTAATCTGGTAATGTAATTATTAAAGATTTCAGTTTATATTTTAAAATATATTTTACGTTGTTTACTTCTCAATCGCTTGAAACCAACAATTTAGTCAATAGTTCATTTTTTTCTGAAATTTCACACTCTGACTATTCGTAATGAATCAAATTTAAATAACAGTAAACTGAATATTTTTAATAATAAATCATCTCTTCGTCGACGTACCGTAACCACTAATAATAATTTATCTTACTAATGGTTGTCCAAGTCAATAGTGCCCCTCTAGCAGAAATTATTTCGAGATTGAATCCTGAACAACAGGACGTGATAAAGGATTCACCGCGACAAACTCGACTCGCTCTTATGTCCCAGTTTCTAGATCAAACCGAAATCCAGGTTCTTCAGGAAATTGGGGAACAATGTAATTTAGAGGTCATAGAACAATTTGAGTTGCACCCCGATGCAACAGATCTTATTCCGTTGAGACTTATTCATGAGTTTCAATGTCTGCCATTCGTCAATTCTGATAAAGATAAGTTCTGTTTAATTACCCCATGGCCACCTGATCCATCAATGGATGAATGGATTTACGCTGTTTGTGGAAAACGACCTTATTGGCATCTCGGTGTACCAAAGAACATAATCAATACTATCACGCATCAATATGGTGTCGGTTCGAGTAGTTTGAATGATTCTGGAATGGATGAAGATGGTCACAGCGGTAGAGACATCGAAGAAACTGAAGATGAAAATGCAACGATCATTCGATTTGTAAACGATATCATCCGAACAGCAGTAGAAGATCGTGCAACCGATATTCATATTGAACCATTGAAAGATTCACTACAAATTCGATATCGTATTGATGGTGAATTAGTTGCCATTCGCGTGCCAGATAATCTCGTTCACTTCCAAGGGGCGATCATATCACGGATAAAAATAATGGCTAAACTAAATATCTCTGAAAAACGCCGCCCTCAAGATGGACGAATAAATTACAGCGCCGATTCCAATGATCTTGATATTCGAATTTCTACAATGCCAACGATGTATGGAGAAAGCGTTAGTCTTCGATTACTTAATCAGAAAAGCCAGTCAATGGGCTTTCAGGAATTGGGATTAATGCCAGAAGATCAAACAGCAATTAAAAAAGTACTCAATCTACCACATGGCATAATTCTCGTCACTGGTCCAACCGGTTCTGGCAAATCGACCTCGTTGACTGCATTTATTCGTGATATTAATAAACCAGAGAACCGTATTATCACAATTGAAGATCCTGTCGAATACGAAGTACCTGGGGTCAATCAGATTCAAGTTCATCCTGAAATTGGCCTTAATTTCGCTGGTGCTCTTCGTCATGTCCTACGCCAAGATCCTGATGTCATTATGGTTGGGGAAATCCGAGATCGTGAAACAGCAGAAATTGCAATTCGGGCCGCCCTTACAGGCCATCTGGTATTCAGTACTCTACATACAAATGATGCACCAGGTGCTCTTACCCGATTAATCGATATGGAAATTGAACCATTCTTAATTGCATCTTCAGTTGAACTTATCATCGCTCAAAGATTAGTAAGATGTCTGTGTAAAGTGTGCAGAAAGCCCACACACCATGATCCTGAACATCTAGCGAAGAATCTTCAGACATTACAAATAGAACCTACAGCCGAAAATATGGCAGCTACTATTTACGAACCTATAGGTTGCGAAAAATGCCACACTCTTGGATATAAGGGGAGAATCGGCATTTATGAAAACCTTCGAGTCAATGATGAAATTCATGAATTGATTATTCAGAAACAAACTCCAAGGTTAATTCGCCAACACGCAATAAAATCTGGAATGATAACCTTACAACAAGCAGGTTGGAACCAGGTACTTCATGGAAAAACTTCACTCGATGAAATAATGCGTGTATCTAAGTTAAGTGATGATGCTTAAATTTCCTGAATTCGTTTTTCCTTTTATGGTTCAGTTCTATGCCTAAATTTTC
>PNEW01000141.1 GCA_002922725.1 Verrucomicrobia bacterium Opi.OSU.00C
CAATGGGAAAAAGCAGGAATTACTCCTATTCTACTATTTGAAAATGGAACGATTTCTCTAAGCAAAATCAAAGAATTAGGAGATAACTATCAAGTATGTCCTTATGAAATATCTCGAGCTGCTTTGCCTTTTGCCGATGTCTGGGTGGCAGATTATAATTATGTTTTCAATCCATCTAACAATAATTTCTTTTTAAAACAACCAGGGTTTGCCCCAAATCAAACTTTACTTATAATAGATGAAGCTCATAATTTACCTCAGCGTGTTGCTGATGGGTACTCTCTTTCCTATTCCAAGCTTGATGCTGAAATAGTAGTTAACGAGCTGCAGTACGCGAATGCTCCCTCAACACTTTTTCTAGCTTACCAAAAATGGTTTTTCCTTCTTGATCGGTTAAATATTACTGACCGAATCAATAAAAACATAGAGGTCGAAGTACGACAAAATATAAACTCAATAGTCAAAGAATTAAAAAAGGCCCATATTAATAAATCACTCTTTTCGAACTTTGCTTTAGACAAACTCTTGTTATGTACAGCTCTTAAAAACTTTCTCGATCATGAGACTCTCAAAAAATTAATCTGGGTTCCTGATGTTGGTAATATAAATTTCACATGTCTAAGTGCTGCAACTGAAATAAACCCTCTTATTCAATCTTTTGGACAAACCTTGATTATGTCAGCTACCCTGGCCCCTAGAAAACATTTTTACGATTCCTGTGGAATGGATTCAGGACTCTGCCAATGGGTGGAGGCTGAAGCTGAGTGGAGAATAGGATCTTATCAAGTTGCCATCGATTTAAGGGTAGATACCAGTTTAAAAAGCCGCTCGATTTATTACGAAACAACTGCAGAAACAATAACTCTTCTGTGTCAAATATCTCACAACCCTATAATTGTTTATTTCCCATCCTATCGCTATGCCGAAGCAATCGGTGAATATTTAAAGATCTCTTCTTCTGGAATCAGAATTATGATGCAACCTCGACACTTAGATCTTGCTGAACAAAATCTTTTCATCGAAGATGCCATTCTTAATACAGATACATTATTTCTTGTCCTAGGCAGTAGTTTTTCTGAGAGCATAGACATGCTCGGAGGACGAATTACGACGGTGATGATCGTGGGTCCCGCCTTACCCGAAGTAAATGCAGTTCAACGAGCTAAAATGGAAGAAGAGAATTACCTTTCACGTAATGAAACATTTTTGAAGGTTTATCAAATTCCGGCCATGATTAAAATTAACCAGGCCCTGGGTAGATTGGTCCGTGCACCCGGACAACATGCTCGTGTTTTACTGCATTGTCGCCGATTTGCTCAACAATCTTACACCAACTTATTAGCCAAAGAATACCAGCAAACATCCAAAATAAAATCTAGAGAAAGCCTACTTAATTGGTATCAAGGAAAAGATTCTACTATTTAATAGTTTCTGCTTGAGCCACCTAATAGTATTTCACATAATTAAATAAGAAGCTAAGTATTAATTATCCAACTTCTATATTCAATATTACCTTGTATACACTCCAAAAAATAATAGTCACTTACGGCTTGCTCTCTTGAGGGAAATATTACACAAATAATTTTTTAATGAGCGAAGTCGCAAGAATAAAAAGCGAGGAGCTACACCAGTATATAGATCGCATTGCCAAAAGCATTGCCAAAAAGCATCGAAATAATAAAACGCTGGTTGTTGTAGGAATTGCCAATGGAGGGATCCCCTTCAGTATTAACTTATCTAAAAAACTAGAACAAGAATTAGAACAGTATGTGCCTTATGGCAGTGTAGATATCTCATTTCATCGTGACGATATAGGAGATAAACCAATAACATCGATCAATACCCCAACGCTCCTGCCCTTCAATATTGAAGGAGCAATCGTTATATTAGCTGATGATGTACTATTTACAGGACGCACAGTGAGAGCTGCAATTAATGAAATATTTGATCAAGGTCGACCTCACTCTATTGAACTAGCAGTGCTCTGTGATCGAGGCAATCGACGTTTACCTATTCAACCCGATTATGTTGGGTTTTCAAAAGAAACGACACCCAATCAAAAAGTAGTAGTGAACATGAATATTAATGAACCATCAAATGATAGTCTAATTATCCTTTAACCATGAAAGAAATACCTAAATGGACACGGAAAGATTTACTCTCAATTGAAGCACTCAGCCTTGAGGAATTGGAAACTATTTTTTCCGTGGCGAATTCTTTCAAGCGCACTCTTAAAAGATCACAAAAAAAATTACCTTCGTTAAGAGGCAAGACCATAGTTAATTTATTTCTTGAGCCCAGCACGCGAACACGTATTGCTTTCGAAATTGCGGCAAAACGTCTTAGTGCTGATGTTATAACTATAACATCTAATATCAGCAGTTTGACAAAAGGAGAAACACTTCGTGATACAGCAAGAAATATTGAAGCATTGAATGCAGACCTACTTGTGATTCGTCACTCAGCTGCAGGTTCACCTCAATATTTAAGTCGAATCATCAATATACCTGTTGTTAATGCCGGAGACGGGGCACATGAACACCCAACTCAAGCCTTACTTGATACGTTTACTTTGAGAGAACAACTAGGAGATCTTAAAGGGAAAAAGGTCACCATATTAGGTGATATTTTATTCAGTCGAGTTGCCGTCTCTTATACACATCT
>PNEW01000142.1 GCA_002922725.1 Verrucomicrobia bacterium Opi.OSU.00C
AGATGTGTATAAGAGACATATATTATGGACTCAGAAAATTAAGAGAACTATTTTATTGTGATCACCCATTTAAAATGGACTCTTCAGGGGCTGAAGAGACTTTAGGGAATTTAAGTGTAAATGAGATTAAAGACCACTATAATCGACTAATTAGAGGGCGAAATATTGTTGCCTCCATAGTAGGAGATTTTGATCCAGAAAAGGTTATACCCGAATTTAAATCATTATTTAATAAATTTCCGGATATGAATTTTAACAAGGTTAAAAAATCCTTTTCTGGACCGTTGAAGCCAGGATTTTATGAACTTACCTTACCACGTGAACAGGCAGTCATTTTTCAAGCTTATCAAGGCGTGGGTGTTTTATCGACTGAAATATATGTCAGTAAAATACTTGATGAACTTTTTAGCAATATGTCTGGACGTCTTTTCGAACGGGTTCGTGAAAAACGCAGTTTAGCATATTTTGTAGGGGCTCAATGTATAACCGGTATAGACCACGGCATGTTTTATCTTTACGCGGGAACACATCCTTCGAGGTGTAGTGATGTAATAGACGAATTTAATCAAGAAATTTACCGTGTGAAGACAGGGGGAGTGAAAGCAGATGAATTGCGACGTGCTCAAACACGTTTAAAAGCGCAAAAACGTATGGGCATGCAGACGATTGGGGCACGTGCGACGATGGTTGCACTGAAAACAATATATGGACAACGAATTAACGAATGGAAGTATTTCGATGAGCATATACAAGCAGTCACCCTAGATGATTTAGTCTCTTTCTCTCATAAGTATTTTATTGATGATCAAAAAATTAATCTAGTGGTGAAAGCTTAGGCTCGATTTTCTGTAATACCCAGAAAATTTCAATTTTGTATGCCAATAAAAGCGCCACCATGTTCGTATGTCAGTTCACGCATGAGATTGGCAAATTTTAATCCAGTCTTAGTATAGTGACGTTCAAATTTAACCACATGAGGAAAGCCAATGGCGTTAATCGTAATAGCTCGATTACCTTTTTCATCTTTAGGGTTGAGTTTGTCGATGCGTGCTAGAACTTTACTTGCGGTATCGGTATATTCGTCGCCAAATACATAGATCCCAATTTTTTTATCTAGATTGTTGGAATCAAGAAAAACTTTTACAGCCTTAGTAATACCAGGTACGGGATTGCTTTGACTGTGGTGACTATAGAATGTTAAAGCTCGACTTATAGCCGAGCGCACCGTAGGGTTATCCGGAATCCACTGACCGGAAGTGGGCGGCAAGATATAATTACCATCAGCATCTAGAATCTGAATAGCAGTGACAATCGGATATATTCCGAGTGTTTCTTGAACCTTGCTTATCACAATGTTCCAGATTCTACCAGAACGCGGGTCTCTCATGCTTCCAGAGGTATCAAGAATAAAAATAAGATGATTGCTTTCGACCGGCACCCCGATGGGAAGCTCCGTTTCAATTTGTTTAAGTTTTACTAACTTTTGTTGGGCGGCCACATATTTTTGCACCTCGTCAATCTGAACGAGTAAGTTTTGTTTACCAAAAAGTGACTCTTTAATTTTTTTTTCTAAAACTTCAATTTCTACCTTCATTTCGGTGACCGTATTTTTTTTCAAGTCTCAATGCTTCTTTTATCTTTTTATTTTCGAGAGTTAAATGAATAGTTTCACCCTTAATTGATTCAAATTTTGCGATTCTTTCCTGGTAAAGTTTGAAAAAAGTATTGCGAATATCTTTGATTACAAGTCGTTCGGAACCCAGAGAAATTACGAATAATAAAATGATTGCTCCAAACCCACAGCTAATACAGTCGAGGAATGAAAGGCTAAAAATAGATAAATCGCGTCTGGATTTTCTCATGTATCAGGCCAAGTTTTTGAGGGAGAAATAAAAGAGCCTTTGGTTTTATTGGCGAGAAGCCAATAGCGAGCTGCTGCGTCGGGATCGCGATAACCTGAAGGTAAGAGTATTGTATTAATCGGAACACCGCTGAGAATTTGTTGTTCTGCCGCTGTATACATGTTTAATCGCTTTACCGGATCATTACCATCACCGTTTACAGAATCGCTTAATGTAGGTAGTCCGTCGACTATGAGAATGATATTGTCTGGAAGTGGAAATAATTGTCGCGACTCCCAAAATGCTCTTTCTAAATTGGATCCTCCTTGGGGGACGATTTGTCTCATCTGTGTTAGGACTTCACTTATTGCTTTACGATTATCAAGATCAAGCCATTGGTTGCGAAAATTTTCAACTACGGGGTGTGGTTCCCGGTTGAAATAATATATCTGGAACTGTGTGGGCTGTCGCATTGAACCCAGAATCCACTCGACAGAACGTAGGGAGCGTTGCCATTTAGGCGCCTGTCTTTTTTCCTCATCTGTATCTTCAAGTCGTTCAATAATAGCATCTGTTTCATCATCGAGCATTCCTCCTGATGCCTCTACAATAATTAAAACGCGTTCCCCATCCATTTTAAAATCAGTTAGATATTGTCGTCTTATCAAATTTGGTATCGAGATGGGCAAATTTTCTTGATTCCAACAATCTAGATAAAAAAATTGGGATCTATGTATTTGGCGACGAATATACCGATACCGCAAGTAAAGTTCTAGCACGCATCGACAAACTCAACCCCTGTCTCTTATACACATCTCCGAGCCCACGA
>PNEW01000143.1 GCA_002922725.1 Verrucomicrobia bacterium Opi.OSU.00C
AACAATAGCGATTACCTGATGGTGGAGCATAGCCTTCGTAAAGCTTATAAATATATTTTTTCCCTTTAGCTGAGTACCTAGCATGAAAGTTACGACTTACTTTTTGCGCAGATGAAACAAGGATACTCTCTGGTAATCCACTACGCATCGCGTTTAAAAGATCATTACCTGCTAACTTCCATTCTCCGTCAAAGTGAAATACTTGGCCTTTTGCATGTACCCCACTGTCAGTGCGGCCACTGCCATGAATTCGTATTGACCGCTTAAAAATTACCTTTAGCTGATTTTCAATGAGATCCTGAATGGTATTTCCATTTTTTTGGCTTTGCCATCCATCAAAGCCAGTTCCATCGTAAGCCACTATGCATTTCCAACGCATCAAGCTTCAATTATCGTCTTTAAGAGAAAGGTATTGGTCTAGAAAATCCTGAAGGATAATGGTAGCCGCACGTGAGTCCACATCACCAGTAGAACGTGACTCACGTAACATTTTTTTACTTAATCCCTTTATACTATTAACTGCCTGGTAAGTGGTTAAACGCTCATCTACACGAGACACTGGTAATTGAAATCGAGTTTCCAATTCATAAATAAAATCATCAACTTCTTTAGCTTTAAACCCTATGCTATCATCCATGTTATAAGGGTACCCAACGACTAAATGCGTAATACTGCGTTTTTCAATAAGTGTCGCAATGATATTAAAGCGATTGGCTTTTTTTTGGGAAATAGCTGCTGGTAAGGGAATTGCTATACCGAGTTCATCACCATAACTTAAACCAATACGTTTTTCCCCATAATCAATACCCAAGCAGTGCATAAATAAACTGTTAAATCAAATGTTTCCAATCAGGGTTTTCTGAAATTTTTTGCACTAATTTTTTTATATCTTGAGCGTGTGATTTATGGCAAATAAGTGTGGCATCTGGCGTTTGTGCAATAATAATGTCTTTAATCCCTACTAGTGCGGTCAAGCGATCATCAGTATTGAAAACGATATTTCCTGATGCATTTTGTGTAATCATTGCGCCATGTGCTACATTTCCATGCTCATCGGCTTCATAGTGTCTTTCTATAGCTGGCCATTCACCAACATCGTCCCAATCAAATGCTGATTCAATCGTTAGTACACATTTAACTTTTTCCATTACCGCGTAATCTATAGAATTTTTTTCTATTTTTGGGTAGTGATCATCTAGTAAAGTATCGAGATTATTTCCTTGAGTTAAACCTTGATCAATTTTTTTAAATACTTCCCATAATTGTGATTGATGGGAGGAGAGTGCATCGACAATTACATGTACCTGCCATACAAACATACTGGAATTCCAGTAATATTCGTCCGATTGAAGATAAGTTTTAGCGGTTTCAAGATTTGGTTTTTCGACAAAACGGGTCACGTGGTAAATGGTTTTACCAGATATTTCTTTCTTTACCTTGCCTCTTTGAATATAGCCGTATCCAGTTGAAGGATTGGTTGGTTTAATGCCAATTGTAACGAGAGATTCTTCGCTTTCTGCAGTTTTGAAAGCAACATTAAGATCAGCTTGAAACTGTGCGGTATTGTGAATAATATGGTCAGAAGCTAGCATCGCAAAAACTCCATCAGGGTCACGATTTTTAATAATTAGTGTAGCAAGACCCGTGGCTGCTGCTGTATCACGACCCAATGGTTCACCGATTACTTGTTGTGAGGACAATTGAGGACAGATTTTAAGAACTGATTTACGCTGACTACGATTAGTAAGAATATATATGTTCTTAAGTGGTATCAAATCGCCGAGACGATCTACAGTTTGCCTAAGTAAAGGCGTATCATTAACGATGGGTAGTAGATGCTTAGGTCGATGCAAACGGCTTTGCGGCCAAAAACGCTCCCCACGCCCTCCCGCCAATATGACAGCATATCGGTTGTTCATTCCAAATGTTTATAGGTGATAATTGTGATAAAGGTCAATGAGGATGCGGTAATTATCGACTGGCTTGCAATTTTAAACATATCTAATTCAATAGTGTACAATAAGTATGAAATTAAATAACCAATTGGTAATAAGTGGAACAAAATAATAATAAACTTTCGTCAAATGAAATCGCCCGCTATAGCCGACATATTATTCTACCTGAGGTTGGCGTCGAAGGCCAGGAAAAGTTAAAAAAGGTGCGTATGCTTGTTGTTGGGATGGGTGGATTAGGCAGCCCATCATCACTCTATCTCGCAGCGGCTGGTGTAGGAACTTTAGGGTTAGCTGAATTTGACCAAATTGAAGAACATAATCTTCAACGACAAATCCTTCATCATCGATCAGATATAGGAAAACTTAAAATCAATTCCGCGGAGGATAAGTTAAAAGCTATTAATCCGGATTGTAAATTGGTATTACATCGGGAAGGTATCACTTTTGATAACGCTTTAGAAATTCTTTCTTTATATGATATGGTTATCGATGGCTCGGATAATCTACCGACACGCTACCTCGTTAATGATGCAGCTTATTTTGTAGGTATACCTTACATATATGGGAGCATATTTAAATTTGAAGGTCAGGTATCGATTTTTGATTCCAAGGCAGGAGGCCCTAATTATCGGTGCCTTTTCCCAGAAATGCCAGATCCAAAAACAGTTCCAAGCTGTGA
Source organism: Verrucomicrobia bacterium Opi.OSU.00C (assembly GCA_002922725.1). Lineage (GTDB taxonomy): Bacteria > Verrucomicrobiota > Verrucomicrobiia > Opitutales > PNEW01 > PNEW01. The sequence goes on from PNEW01000143.1 coordinate 2,635, forward strand.
AGAAGCTGGGGTATTTGGTGCACTTTGCGGGCTGATCGGAAGCTTGCAGGCGATGGAGGCAATTAAATATCATTTGAAAATAGGAGAATCACTACTTGGACGCTTACTTGTTATTGATGC
>PNEW01000144.1 GCA_002922725.1 Verrucomicrobia bacterium Opi.OSU.00C
GGTTTCAACGACCCTTTTCTGTGATTTCGAATTTAATGTGATGCCATTCGGTTTGTACCAATCGATAGCGAAACTTCAATTCTTCCAGCCAAGAAATCCAATCCATTTGCTTGAATATTTTACTTCCACCACTGAAATAATATTTAGCAATCCCATATTTTAATTTTTCTTCCGAGAAATTCTCATCTAGATTTAACTTCCCAAATTTAAATTTAGCCAGAGCCAAAAGCTTATTATCACTTATACGTATACTATCCCAAAGCTTAATGAAGTATCTTTCATACTGCTGTGCCAATTTTTCTTTTGCCCAAATAGTTTCATCCAATTGTTTGCGTTCTTTCTCCAGTTGTCTAACCGTATTTTCTATATCAGAAGTATCAGCTCCAACTAGCAAATGGGGAAATAACACACAAAACATAAGGCGGACTATTAAACGTTGGATTCCTGTTAGGTTCATAAATAAAAACTAAACATTATATTGATGGTATTAACTGTCAAATGATAGACCAAATTCTAATATCCATTCGATTTCAACCTTCATCTATTTTCTCGTGGTCATGTCTGACATTTCTTTTTTGAAAATCAAAAGATTCAAACGTTAGCTTCTGGGGTTGTTTGTCATTTTCTTTAATTAGATAACAAGTATTAGTATCCAGATTGTGATAGATTTGTTTTTCCCCTGAATAGGGCCAGAAAATCTCGACAGAGTTAATTGATTTTACTTTGCCTAAACCGATCTCCTGTCGAAAAGGTGATGCGCCAAAGCTCCCCCCAGCACTCACAGTACGATGAATCATACGTTTACTGCCGTCCTGGGTAGTCACAATAACTTTAATTCGTGACCCCAAGGCCGACCGATTTGAGGCCTGCCCAACAAGCTTCAGCGTCAACCACTTATTCTCATTACCGGGATTTTCAAAAAGTACATTCATATAATTGTCGCCTGTAAAGGCACCTCCAATGACTGAATATATATCCTGGTCCCCATCGTGATCAATATCGCCAAAAGAAACACCGTGTCCTTTTTGTAAATGTCCAAACCCACCAGATGTGGTAACATCCTGAAATAATTTTCCTTTTTCATTCCGAAACATCCGGTTTGGTATAAGCATGGCAAAACTGGGGTTCCCCGTTCCAACATAAAAATCCAGCCATCCATCATTATCAAGATCACCGTAATTACATCCCATACCAAGTACGACCTTATCTAGATTCATCGATTCTGAAACCTCATCGAAAGTACCATCACCCTTATTGCGATAGAGACGCATCGTTTCGGCTTTATGGGGTCGATCTAAATAGTCCGCCACGATACCAGCCACACCATTATTTAAATAACCCTCTCCGTCTGTCCGATAGCCACATACAAAAATGTCTTCCCAACCGTCATTGTTAAAATCCCAAAACCGAGTAGGGAAACTGTACTTTGGTTCTGATAATCCGGCCTTTTCACCGAGTTCGGTAAATTTCCAATCTTTAGGATAATCAGAAGGTTCACTTATAGGACCATCATTCTGAAAAAGCATATTTGAAGCACCGAAAATAGATAAAAAAAGATCAGGCCGCCCATCATTGTTATAGTCCCCACTAGTAACTCCTTTTACAAATTTACTTACATCAATTCCAACAGACTTTGCACATTCGGTAAATGTTCCATCACGATTATTACGGTATAACTCGCAGGGGTTTTTTTCATTTCCAATAAAAAGATCTAACCACCCGTCATTATTATAATCCCACCAAACAGCTGTCTGTGTAGGGTAATAACTCAGCAACCCTGCCGATTCTGTTATATCTGAAAAAGTCTCATTACCATTATTACGCAAAAGTGAATTAGGGATTTTACCTAGTTCTCCAAATTCTGAAAACCATCCTCCCCGCAAAATGAAAACATCCATGTGTCCGTCGTTATTGTAATCCGCATGTACCATATTTAAACCACCAACTAATCCCTCAAGTCCGGCCTCAATTGTTTTTTTCCTTAAATGTACCATCGCCATTATTCTTGAAATATCTTACCTGATCACTAACTCCCATCGATGAGACAATTAGATCCAAAAGATTATCACCATTGAAATCTTCCAATACACTGCCACCTGCAAGGGCATTGACATCAAGACCTAAATTCGGCGCCAAATCATAAAACCGTTTTATCTCAAAATCGGAGTCAAATAACCCAGGAGGCAAGGTCCAACGCGAAAAAAGTTTTTCTGGATACTCCCCTAAACTCATTGAAGCAATATTAAGTAACCAAATAGCTTCTAAATCGTCAGGGTGGAGCAAAAGATAATTATTTAAAACTTCAATTGCACCGCGCGAACCACGTTGATGTTTATGGATGCCTGCTTTTGTAATAGGAAAAATGCAAGCATCTGAATTGTGGAGCAATATACAGTTTTCCTGTTCACCGAGTCGAAGGTAGCTAACTGCTAGCGTAAGGTGAATAGCACTTTCTTCTTCTTCTTGAAGGATGATGCTATTCTCATCAATCGAATTTATAACTTCTTCAACCACCTGAATCGCCGCTTCGCTTTGTCCAGAGAGAAGCAATTGTCGCCCATATTCAAATTTCAAAATAGTGTATTCTTTAGATTCTCGCGATGGGATACCATTAGTTTCTGCTTCTTGAAGAAGTTGATAAAGATAATCTACCCTTACATCATTATAATAAGCATTTAAACGATTATCAGTGTGCTCGGAAATTTTCTCGAGCCGTTGAACCATGGCT
>PNEW01000145.1 GCA_002922725.1 Verrucomicrobia bacterium Opi.OSU.00C
ATGCAGTATCCTTGTAAACGGCAAATAGTAAGAATTATAATTCAATATTTTTAATGTAGATATCATGAGTTTACTTAATAAACCTGTCGCCCTTTCCCTTATGCGTGCATCTGGAAATTTGCATTTAGGTAACTATTTGGGTGCATTGAAAAACTGGATCGCAATGGTTAACGACTACGAATGTTTTATTGGAATGGCAGACATGCATGCAATCACTGAAAATTATAAACCAGCAATCTTACGGAAGGATACAATAAATATTCTAGCTCAGTATTTAGCTAGTGGGCTTGTCGCTGAAAAAAGCCATTTCTTTTTACAATCTCACATTATTGGTCATACTGAACTGGCCTGGGTACTAGGGTGCCTCACTCCTTTAGGGCAATTGGAACGAATGACACAATTTAAAGAAAAAGCAAAAAATCAACGTTCAAATATTAATGCAGGACTTCTCTATTATCCTGTACTCATGGCTTCAGATATATTGCTTTACAACGCAGATAAGGTTCCGGTGGGGGAAGACCAGAAACAGCATGTTGAACTTTGCCGTGATATCGCACAGAAATTTAACAACAACTTTTCAGAGACTTTTAAATTACCAGAAGTTTACATACCAAAAGTAGGAGCCAGGATCATGTCACTTCAGAATCCAGGAATTAAGATGTCAAAATCAGATGATAATCTCAATGGAACGCTTTTTCTTCTTGATCCACCCCATCTATTACGGAAAAAAATCATGAGTGCGGTTACCGATTCAGGAAATGAGATTGTTGCTCGTAAAGATAAACCAGGAATGACTAATCTTTTAAATATACTCAGTTCAATCACCAATATTTCTATTAATGAGCTTGAGAAACAATTCTTAGGTAAAGGTTACGCGGAGCTTAAAGATACAGTAGCAGAGGCAGTTATTACACTACTAGAACCAATTCAAAAAAAGTATACTTCAATTATCAATGATAAATCTTATCTCGAAAAAATTATCAAAGAAGGCGCTAATGCCGCGCAAAATCGAGCAAATAAAATGTTAAGGAAGGTTTATCGTAAAGTTGGGTTTGTGGAACGAAGTCGTTAGGAGCTGGTTCTACTATTTACGTGATAAAAAAACACGATCAATTTTATTATTGAATAGGATTCACATAATTAATTATTATAGTAGTCGAATGAATATATGACGGAATCTACGTCGAAAGATAATAATCTCCACTTAGTTAAATGGCCTTTTTATATAGGAGATGGGCTTCTAGTATTACTCGCGTTTTTTATAGTTGCTTATTCTGCTAAACCTCTCAGTTCAACAGCGATATCATGGTGTGTTATTAGTATTACATTTGGAGCCTTAGTTTTTGTCGCGCCGTTCGTTCTTGAATACTTACATTCTATAAGACTGGCAAAGAATCAACTTCAAGAAGTGGTGGATAGGCAATTACAAAGCTTGGATACTATCCTCCAGGAGTTGGACGCTCTTTCGGTAACATTATCTTCCCTTGCCCAAAAATCAGCAAATTCCACTGAAAAAATGGAGCAATTCGGCTTTGAATTTAAAAAACAATTTAAAAAATCGCCTGATAGGATAGACAGTCCTCTCGAGAATAGCCAAAGGAAAGAATCATCTTATGAGTCTTTGAATAAGAAATTAATTCAACGCTTAGAATCACTGGAAATTAAAGTTAGTGAGCTTGTTACAATACAAACAAATAAAGCTACGAGTGAGGTCATTGAGAATGAAATAGTTGCGAAATCAGGAGATAGTGATAACACCGAGGGTAAAAATTCATTAATCGAAAAAGACAACAGGTCAATTACTCTTATTGCCTATCTAAATATCGATATTAGTAGTACCCCTTATGTGCGTGGTGAAGGAGCTGGATTAAGTTGGGATGAAGGAGTCCCGATGGAATTTGTTGAAATTGGAAAATGGCAATGGACGGTCGAAAACGCTCTAGAATCTACATCATGCCGTATTTTTAAAGATGACTCGCTTGCTGCGAGAGGAGATGACATCATTATTAAAGTAGGAGAGAAGGTTGAAGTTTATCCAAAATTCCCCAAGGATTAATTTCTGAGTATAGGTTATGAATAGTGGGTTTGAAAAAAATTAGAACTTTTGTATACACTTTTCGAGCTTTAGGGGTCTTCTTTAATGAAGCGGTTATCAGGGTCATATATAAAACCTACTCCATGGATAGAACGGAAAGCTTCTAAATTATGATCATTACGTGTAAAAGATTCACGTATTTTTAATATATATTGATCCAACGATCGACTTCTTACATCGGCATGAATCCCCCAGACTGCATGGATAACATTACGGCGTGTAAGTACAGTGCCTTCATTGGAAGCTAAATAAGTTAGGATCCCCAGTTCTTTACGACCAATCTTTTCAATATTCCCACTTGGGAATTCAATTTCCAAGCGGATAGGATTAATTTTTACACCACAAAATCTAAAA
>PNEW01000146.1 GCA_002922725.1 Verrucomicrobia bacterium Opi.OSU.00C
AGATGTGTATAAGAGACAGGTTACCTCCTCACGTAATTGCATTATTATTGATGGGAAGCCATTGAGCCCATTTCCTTATAGCCACATTGCAATTGTCGCTGGAGACGCGAAGTCACTCGTTATTGCGATGGCATCTATTTTCGCGAAAGTTACACGAGATAATTTGATGATGCAGATCGACTGCGACTACCCTCAATATGGGTTTGCACGCCATAAAGGTTATGGAACAACCTTGCATAAGGAGGCAATTTTAAATGAAGGGCCATCACCCGTTCACCGGACTCTTTTTCTGAGAAAGCTTTTGAACGCTGACATTCAAAAAAATCAGTCAGTTTAAGAAATTAATTCCTTTAAAATTTAAAATAAAGATGAGTGGACAGTGATATAACGTAAGGGTAAATATTTTTAATAGATATTATTAAGATGAAGGTACTATTTGTTGAAGATGAAAAAGAGTTAAACGAAGTTGGAACAGCGCAGATGAGATCAAAAGGGCATAAAGTTTGGCAATTTTATACTGTTGAGGATGCCCGAGCCGTTATAAAATCAGAAGGTGATTCTATTGATTTACTGATTGCTGATTATCAACTGTCAGATGGTGAGGGTATTCATTTGCTCATGGAAGCAAAATTGCAGAAACCCTCAATTATAGTTGCCATTGTATCCGCCTATTTAAGCCAAATGGAGATGGAAACACTGAAAAATGAGGATATACCTTTTTTTCATAAACCTATTCTTTATTCGGATGTTTTAAATAAATTAGCTGTATCCTAAATTATGATAGGCTCATATTTAAAGCGAAGATAATAGGATTTCTCGAAGGAGCTATTGGCTTGTTTGCTAGATTTACTTGAATTTGAGCATAATTCACTCCGTGATCAAGGCTACATAAAGAGCAGAATCATCAATGAAGGTGTGGAGTGATAATGTCAGTAGTGAAAGCAGTTATTTTAATAATCCTGCTGAACTCTTTCTAATGACATTTAAGATGGCAATATTACCTCCTTCTCAAGACTGGTCAGCAAATATTTAGACTAATGGGCTTAACAGTTGGTAGCTCTTTAAGACAAAATTCATTGCCGTAAGACAATTGCAAGGTAATCTAAAATTTCTGTAGTTTGAACTGCGACATGGCCACGGTTTCGAGCTAGTCTATCAGCAGCCATCCCATGTAATACCTCTGCACGACAAACTGCTTCGAGTGGCTGTACTCCTGGGCGGGCGAGCATGCTTCCAATCAAACCACATAAAATATCCCCACTGCCACCTCGTGCGAGCAAGGGTCCTCCAAAGGTATTATAAATTATGTGTGATGCATCGCAGATGCGCGTAATTGGTCCTTTCAATAAGGTAATAAGATTATTTTTACGACAGAATTCAAAAAGAGTTTTCTGATCTATATCGATGGAATTAGATTGAGAAATTCGATTAAATTCGCCGTGATGCGGTGTGATGATAACGCGTCCCCAGTCATCTGATCGCTCGTGAGCCAATTTTATGCTAGTTAACTGGAGTGCGTCTGCGTCGAGTACCAGTGGTAATGAAATTTCTTTTACTATACGTTGAACGATAAATTGGGTTTCTTCCTCTGTTCCCATCCCTGGTCCAGCTATTAAGGCTGTTGCGCGACCTAATTTATTCTTAAGAAGATGGAAACCTTCAACAGTGAGACCCCCATTGGGAGTTTCAGGCCAGGGAACCCACATCGCCTCTGGAATGACAGCAGCAAAAGCAGCATATACAGATTCTGGGACAAATGCAGTTACTAAACCTACTCCGCTTCTTAAGGCTGCTATTACACTCATTTGGATGGCGCCAGGCATGAACCGTGAGCCTCCGATAACAAAGAGATGACCATAAGAACGCTTGTCTGATATTGGATTGCGCAACCCACGAAGGGAGTCCAATACCTTCAATGTGAGGACAAAATTGCCATTTCCTGTTTTCACATAGTTATCAAAAAAACCGATGTCGAGATAACGGACTCGGCCGACAAATTTTGAATTCTTGAAATTAAAAAGTGGTGATTTAGCGATGCCTGTTGCATAAGTAAAATCAGCGCGAAAAGCGATTTTGTCACTTTCATCTCCAAGGCCGCTGGGCAGATCAACAGCTGCCCGCAAGCGAATGTCCTTTTTTTCATTAACCCAATTTATGACGTTAACAGCGGGTAATACTAAAGGAGGTTTAAATTGCATGCCAAACAACCCGTCGATGCAAATATCAAAGTTTACAGGACCTTTAAATGGTGGTTTATTATCATGCCAGTTTTCACTTACAATCTGATCTCCACTAGCATGTTGTAAATTGTCGAGGCATTTTTGAGTAAGTGGGCGAAGATTATTATCACTAAAAACAAAGAGGATATAAATTTGGGCTTTTGGACAATGCTGCAGTATTTTTTTTGGCTGCTATTAAAGCGTCACCCGTATTATGACCTTTACCTGCAATTATTAGAATTCGAAGGGATTCGGGACTTGGTGCAATTTCCTGAAAATCCTGTAAAATGGCATTCCCCAAGGCTCGACCAGCTTTTGTCATCGCTTCCCATTCTTTGGATTTATCTCCACCAATCAAATGGGTTTCGTGTTTCTCCGATTCCTTGCATGTCAATATCGGATGTGAAAAGCGCATAAAAAATTAGACTGATTCAGATAAAAAG
>PNEW01000147.1 GCA_002922725.1 Verrucomicrobia bacterium Opi.OSU.00C
ATTCAATTCTTGCACGTTTTATTAAACAATTTCCAAATGTACAAAATCTATTGACCGATGAAAATATAGAAAAGGCTCAGGAACACCTCATTGTATCACAAAAAAGTTATGATGCTCGGAAAAAAGAATATGATATTTTGATTAATGAAAAGATCCCAGAAAACACATCTGCGATTGTAGCGGCCCGTGAACTTGGAGATCTTAGAGAAAATGCAGAATACAAAATGGCCCGCCAAGACCAAGAGACATTACTCTCCCGTAAGGAACAATATGAATTGGATCTGGGTCTTGCACAAATCACTGATTTTACTGATGCTCCTAGTGATGTTATAGGCGTTGGAACTGTAGTTGAATTACTTCAGTATTCATCGGGTAAAAATATCACTTATTCTATTTTAGGTGCATGGGATAGTGATCCTGAAAATAATATCTTGTCTTACGAAACTCCGTTGGCTTACGCCCTGTTATCCAAGAAGGTTGGAGAAACGGTGGAAACAAATATTGATAATATGTCGGAACAATGGACGGTTAAAAAGATATTACGTTACGTTGATCTAAAATAGCGCGGTATTTCCTCATTATAATGTTAGTTTTTCCCTTTAGTGAAAAACTAGCTCCAATTAAATTGAGTTATCAAGGCTAGTTGATTGTTCGAATTATGGGGAAAGATATTAAAAGACATACCCAAACTAAATTAACTTAGTATTAAGAATAATTCTCTAATATTTCATTCATTAATTGCTGATAATAGTTACGTAAGGTATTATAAATTTCCTTCGTATTTTCCATTTTAAGTATTTCGTCTGCCAATTTTATTGTATCAGCTTTCTTCAATTTTCGGATTAAATATTTTATTTCCGGTATTAAACTTGTGGTAACACTTAACTCATCGGCTCCAAGACCTATGAGAAGGATGGCATAAATAGGATCACTCGCCATCTCTCCACATATAGAAACGGGAAGTCCTTTATCATGTGCGTCGTTAATCACTTTTTTAATTGTACGCACAACTGCAGGGTGATTGGGCTCATAAAGATGAGCTATACTGTCGTTAACTCGGTCGACTGCTAACATGTACTGAATTAAATCATTTGTACCTATACTGAAAAAATGACAATGCTTAGATAAAAGATCAACTATGCTTGCTGCACTAGGTATTTCAATCATGCTACCCACTTCAATTTTTGAATCAAAATCATGACCACTTTCTTTTAATTCATGTTTGCATTCTTCGAGTAACCGATTGGCATCGCGAAGTTCAGGTAATCCACTGATCATTGGGTACATTAATTTAACTTTACCATGGGCCGACGCTCTTAGAATTGCACGTAACTGCTTTTTAAAAATATCGGTGTGTTCCAAACAAAACCGAATTGCCCGAAGACCCATAAAAGGATTACTCTCTTCATGTATATCCGAATTGCTAAAACGTGATTTTTCCCCTCCGAAGAAAAGGGCACGAACTTTGTCACCACCAAGATCAAGTGTACGAATAATAACTAAACGGGGATTTAAGGAGGAAACGACTTTTCGATAAGATTCATACTGTTCTTCTTCACTAGGAAATTCATTGTTACTTAAATAGACTCCTTCTGTTCTAAATAGTCCTACCCCATCTCCCCCACTTTCCTTTAACCACTCTGTATCTTCAATCCCTTCTATATTTGCTCTAATCGTAATATTATATCCATCGCGTGTTTTAGCGGGGGAATTAGATTCATTTTTATAGATTTTCTGAATACTTTGCCGTTCATACTCAATTTGACCATATAGGAAAAGATTTTGTTCACTGGGGTTAATAATAACGATTCCATTATAACCATCGATAAGCAATATATCATCCGCGTGAACAAAATCTGATATATTATGCAATCCAACTACCGCAGGGATACCTAATGAACGTGCCATTATCACCGAGTGACTTGTACGACTGCCCTTATCTGTTGCAATCCCAAGAAGATGACCCTTTTCCAAGCTCGCCGTCTCAGAGGGTGATAAATCCTCTGCCACGACAACTTTTTTCTGTGTAAGTTTACCCTCTACCAAATCCGAATGTCCTAATAGATTCCCCATGAGCCGACGGGTAACATCACGAATATCCGCTACACGTTCTTTGATATACTCATCATTTATATTAGAAAAAGCATCAATGTATTTGTTCGACACTTCTTTAAAACAATGCTCGACATTCAAATTAGTAACCTTGACCTCACGGACTGTCGCATCCATTAAAGCGGCGTCTTCAAGGACAAGTTGATGTGCATCAAAAATACTCGCTTCATCTTCTCCCAGCTTTTCCGCAATTATCACTCGAATTGAATGAATCTGTTTTCTTGTTTCCATGATTGCTTGATCAAGTCTCGATACTTCTCGACTTAGATCTTTCTCAGGAATTTCATAAGTTGGCACTTCCAATTCTTTCTGTAAAAAAGTAAAGGATGGTCCATGGACAACACCAGGAGACGCGGCTATCCCTTTTATAGTAATCTCTTTTTTCTCGTCTTTTGCCATTTTCAAGAAGCTTTTAAAGTAAAGGTCTTTTGATCTAAAAAAACCAACCCCCCGTAGAGTTTAAACAATTTTATTTCAATTTAGTTAAAAGCTCAAATAATCGAGCTTTCAACTATAAATGTAGAACTACCCCAGAT
>PNEW01000148.1 GCA_002922725.1 Verrucomicrobia bacterium Opi.OSU.00C
AATATCGAGGGTGGTTTCCGCAGGTGAAACAATTACTGACGAAGATTGTTTTTCATTTTTTTTGCCGACCATTGCTTTCTATTTGTAATTTATCATAAATTGCTTGAGTCAAAGCATGATTGAGAGCATGACTTGGTCGTACTGCAATAATGTGTGCCCTTAAAGGTTTCCCCAGATGAGCGATGTCTCCAAGAATATCAAGTATTTTATGACGAACAAGTTCATCTTTAAAACGCAAAGGTTCTTTAGAAAGTATTGTATTGCCTTTTATGAGGATCGCATTGTCTAGACTACCTCCACGAATTTTACCCATTTGACGTAGGCTTTCTACTTCCTCAAAAAAGGCAAAGGTCCTTGCAGGAGCAATATCAGCAATATATGATTGTGGATTAATATCAAGCGAAAGATGCTGGGTGTGTGATCCACCCCGGTCGTCGGTGAATGTACAATCCTTGGGTCTCATAACTATTGTCTTGCATACAGCCATATCGGACATGAATGCATAATCGGCAATCATTTTATTCTCGGACATAATAGTACCTTAGGGGGGCACATAATCGCGGAGGACTATGCAAATGTGGGGGGTCATACCGCTTTTCATCCCAACTGTCGTATTGGGCAGTATTCTTACACTGGTGGTTATTCCAAGGTGGTACAGGATATCCCACCTTTTATGCTTGCCGATGGCGTTCCTGCGATAATTAAAACGATCAATACAATTGGAATGAAACGCCATGGCTTTTCAGAGAGGGATATTAGTGTAGCTAGGAAAATATATAAAACTCTTTATCGTGAAGGATTGAATCGCAGACAGGCGTTGGATCGCATACGTGAAAATAAAGAATTTGAATCAGAAATCACCAAGGCAATTATCAGTTTTGCCCAAGATAGTGAAAGAGGTTTTGCTTGATTTCTTTTTTACATTTTATTCATGCGATAACTAATTGTTGTCCTCCAATGATACCCTTTTTTCGTCACCAAGTTTTTGCAGATATTTGAAGCTATATAATCCTGTGTTATGGCCATCACTGAAATAAAAACGGATAGCATAATTACCAATTAATTCCCAATTGTGAATTACGACATTGGAGAATTTTTTCTGCTTTTCTTCATGTTGTAGATTCCCAGAAATATCCCGTTCTAGCATGTTTTCCGCACTAGGTGACAAGCCACGCAATTCATCCATTTTTAAATAATCTTCTCTACCATTGGGCCACAGAATAGCCACTTCGTTACCAATGATTTGAATGTTCTGTGGGGGAGGTATCATTATATGTTTTGTAACTGCTGCTGTGGGTAACCGTAATTCTCTTTCAAATTATTATAGGAAAGGAGCTCAAACATAGGAAATTTTTACTGATTCTTTTATTAGATTATTTCTACTTTATGCACTAATTAAAGTAATTATAGGTATTTAAAACACTGATGCGCTGTTTGAAATCCAGTTGATATACTATAAGTTGTCAAAGAGTGTAATCAAAAACTTAGAATAATGTAATTGATAATCAAAAAAATAAATTATTTAACATTTGAAATTCTCAAAAAATTAGCCTTATTTCCGCCTTATGTATAGATTTATTCTAGGTATTTTGATTTTACCCATAAGCTTATATGCACAGAAAAACTCAACGAACGCTGAGATCTTTGTAACCTTACCTCATTTTTCAATTACAGAGACTAGAGTAGCCAATTCGGAACCAGCCGGTACTTTTGCGTCAGCTATCACTGAGTTGCGATTTGAGCCATTGATCGATGTACAAACTCGGAATATTGCGGAAGCACAAGGTGATGTAACGATTCGTGGTGGCATTTTTGAAAATACAGGATTCCGTGTAGGGGCAGCTACCTTGTTTGATCCACAAACTGGACACTACTTTGCTGAGATACCAATAGCACCGCAGATGCTCTCAGCCCCAACAGTAATTACGGGGATAGAAAATGCGCATGCAGGTTTTAATTCGACCGTAGGATCTATTAATTATGCATGGAATCCTATAAATGATGGAGGACAGGTTGCGACTGGATTGGGATATAATAACTTTAATTTGCAACGAATATATTTAGGAGCTGTAAATGAATATAATGATGAGGGCAATTCCTTAGGAATCGATATTTCATTTTCTCGGTCGGAATCTGATGGTAAGCGGTTAAATGGTGACAACAACTTTAATCGATATGCGGGAAGAATTCAGTTTCAAGCTGAGAGATCGCAAACGGATTTATTTGCTGGTTATCAATCGAAATACTTTGGATGGCCCAATATGTATACTCCTTTTAATGTAAATGAAACGGAAAATCTACAGACAAATTTATACCTCCTTAACCACCGTAAAAATTTTGGTGGTGAAAGTTTCATAGAATTTACAGGATATCATAGACGACACAAAGATGATTATGAATTCAACCGTTTTGTCCCAGGTCAATATAATGCCTGTCTCTTATACACATCT
>PNEW01000149.1 GCA_002922725.1 Verrucomicrobia bacterium Opi.OSU.00C
AGATGTGTATAAGAGACAGGTTCTAGTTCGATGGCATCTGTATGTGGAGGATGTATAGCCCTTATGGATGCTGGTGTTCCCATTACTGACGTCGTTGGTGGTATTTCGGTGGGATTAGTGACAGAAACTGATGATTCAGATAAGATTACCAATCACGTTGTACTTACGGATATTCTGGGTAGCGAAGATCATTTTGGAGATATGGATTTTAAGATTTGTGGGACGGAAAAAGGTATTACTGGATTTCAACTGGATCTTAAGATCAAAGGGCTTCCATTTGAAATTGCAAAGGAAGCAGTCTCTCTTAACAGAAAGGCATTACTAGATATTCTTAAAATTATGTCTGAGGAATTAGCAGAACCTCGCCCAGACCTTAATGAACATGCACCTCGTATTCACCAACTACAAATTGATCCAGAAAAAATCGGTGCCCTCATTGGTCCGGGAGGTAGAAATATTCGGCGCATTACAGAAGTAAGTGGAGCAGGTATTGATATTAATGAAGACAATAGTGGGAAAATTTTAGTTTACTCGAATAATAAACTTTCGATGGAACGAGCTATAGAGGAAATTGAACTTTCGACTGCAGAAATTGAAGTTGATAAAATTTATCGAGGAACCGTTCGCGGGATTAAAGAATTTGGCGTATTTGTTGAGTGTTTACCTGGGAAAGAAGGCCTTGTCCACATATCAGAACTAGCAGATTTCCGCGTAGAAAAGCCTGAAGATATTTGTAAAATGGGTGATGAAATGTGGGTCAAATGTATTGAAACAGATGATAAAGGTCGTATTCGTTTAAGTCGCCGTATTGCTATGGCCGAACGAGAAGGAAGGACAGTCGAAGAAAGACCACGGCGAAGTTCAGACCAAAGATCTAGTCAAGGAGGTTCACGACAAGGTAGTCGAGAACGCCGTCACGGGCGTGAAAATAGAGATCACCGTCCACGTGATAGAGATACTACTGTTTAATCTTTTTAAGGAGTGTAATCCATAAAACTCCATCATTCTTGTCATTTTATCGTTGGATTTCGATTAAACAAATACATTTGATTCTTTTCATTAGAATATAGACATGAGCGTGTACCCTAATATGATTTACAACAAAGCTTAATCTATCTCAATAGAGACTATACTTACCAATATTTAGATGATATCTATATCTAATAAATAAAATTGATGATATTGCTTTATTTTTACTAATTAACAAAAATTCATTGTCATTTTTCTGATTGTTATTCTTCACCCAAAAATGGAAAAACCTAAAGTTCTCGTTACCAATGACGACGGAATAGATTGTTTTTTTCTTCAAGTATTGGTAGAAGCATTGAAAGAACATTTCACCGTTTTTGTAGCTGCGCCTAAATCAGAACAGAGTTGGGTGAGTAAATCAATGAGCCGTTATCGAATGGTAAAAATCGAAAAGTATACGGGGTTCGATTGTTCTGCCTGGTCAGTTGATGGAACCCCTAGTGATTGCATCAATATTGCCCTTGGAAACTTACTTAACGAAAAACCTGATATTGTTGTGTCAGGAATTAATGTCGGGTATAATACATCTTTACCCTTAATTCTGAGTTCAGGAACGATAGCTGGAGCAAGTGAAGGTGCACTATGGGGGTTACCAGCATTTGCATTTTCAATTGTTGTACCTAAAGAAATATTTAATAATGTTAAAAGACATAATGACCATGTAGATGAAAATTTTGAAACATCCTTACGGACAGCCGCATCTATTTCGACGCAATTGACAATTGAACACATTGATAAGACCTCAAATGCTCTAATTGTGTATAATGTAAATTTCCCCTTCCCGGTCGTTAAGGATACAACAATCAAACATACAGTGCCAGATGGACGGGGAATAGGCAGTTTATTCAAACATATTGGTGAAGGAACTTACCAATTTGACTTTAATCAAAGTAACCGTATTAACACTTCAGGAAAATTAACTGACCGAGATTGCGTCAATCAGGGATTCATTTCTTACACAACTTTGAATTTCTCATCAATCGGTACTTGATAATCACAGTAATCAAGCTTTTAGATACTAAATATTTTATCGAATGGAGTATTATGGATTTCAGAATAAATTAGAATAAACGTGAGATACTACAATTAAATCTAGTTTTTCTTTATCCGTGAATACGGACTGACACATTATTATTAATTACAAATGGACATTTTTCTTTGTTATTGATTATAATATGATACTTTTTGTTTTACCCGACGGTAGACACCGAATTGAATATAAAATATTTTAACTATTCATTTCATTTTTTATAAAATTCCCCATATCTGATGTTCATGAAATTTATTAATAGATATATCCAATCATGGTTGATCAGCTGTCTCTTATACACATCT
>PNEW01000150.1 GCA_002922725.1 Verrucomicrobia bacterium Opi.OSU.00C
TCAGATGTGTATAAGAGACAGCATTAGAAGAGGTCATCCCTCTAATTTTCGCTCTCTATTTATCTTATGATCCAATTAAAAATTTCGGGGTAATTAACAACGAATTCAAAAAAGGTCTCGCGTCATTAACTCGTATTGAAGAAATTATAAATACTCCAGATACGATAACTGATCAACCTTTAGCCCAAAATTTTGAGGTCGTTACTGGTCATATCGCATTTAAAAAAGTCGATTTCAGCTATAAAGAAGGGGGAGTTTTGCAAAATGTAAGTTGCCAACTAAATCCAGGAAAAGTACATGCTCTAGTTGGACCTTCTGGTGCCGGAAAATCTACATTCGCTAACCTTATTCTTCGTCTGTATGATGTAAAAAAAGGTTCGATCACTCTGGATGGTAAAGATATACGTGAAATAAAATTAGATAGTTTACGCAGAAATATTGCCCTAGTACCGCAAGATCCAGTTTTATTTAATGATACAATATTTAACAATATCCTCCTTAGCTACCCCAATGCGAAAAAGAAAGCCGTGTATGAAGCTGCAAGGAAAGCTTACGCTCACCCTTTTATTGAGTCATTTGAACAAGGTTATGAAACCATCGTAGGTAACCGAGGAACACGTCTATCAGGAGGACAGAAACAACGCATAGCCCTTGCACGGGCTTTTCTCAAAAATGCCCCTATCCTCATTCTTGACGAAGCTACATCTTCACTTGATTCCGAAAGTGAAAATAAAATCCAAGAAGCACTCGAAATACTCGTACAAGGGAAAACAGTCATTATTATTGCTCATAGATTTAGCACAATCCAAATGGCAGACAGAATATTAGTTTTTGATCAAGGTCGGCTTATTGGCAACGATAGTCACAATATTCTTTTGGAAACGAATGATCTTTATGCCAAACTATATTCAAGGCGTTACTAAAGTATTATTTAAACTGTTCTAGATATCGTAGCTCCAATATTAATTAATAGGTAGTAATCTCAACTCCTGTTTCTAAAAGTTTTTTCCGCATTTCATCTGGCGCCTGTGCTTTTTCAATAGCTTCATCAGGATCGATTTTATCGGTATTGACTAAACTCATTAGATGGGTATCCATAGTAATCATTCCTAACTGAGAACCTGTCTGAATGTCAGAGGTGATACGGTAAGTTTTGTTTTCACGAATGAGTGAAGATATCGACGTAGTCGCTACCATAATTTCAAACCCAGCAATACGTCCTCCACCTTGCTTTTTACATAACACTTGAGAGATTACAGCAACAATTGAAGATGCTAATTGAGTACGTATCTGATCCTTGGTATGAGATGGAAAAGCATCAACAATCCGATCAACCGTTCGCGCTGCACCCGTTGTGTGTAAGGTACCAAAGACAAGATGTCCAGTTTCAGCTGCGGTTACAGCAGCTTCAATTGTTTCTAAATCTCTCATTTCCCCAACAAGAATGATGTCCGGATCCTGACGTAATGCGCCACGAATGGCATCAGCAAATGAATTTACATCTGTTCCAATTTCCCGTTGTGTCACGATACATTTTTTATGCTCATGGTAATATTCTATAGGATCTTCAATAGTAATAATATGCCCTTCACGATTTTCATTAACCCAGTTGATCATGGAAGCAAGGGTGGTTGATTTTCCTGATCCTGTAGGACCTGTAACAAGAATTAATCCACGTGGGCGAACTAATAAATCTTTAACCATATCTGGCAACCCTAGCGCGCGTAAACCGAACATATCATTAGGAATTTGCCGGAGGACAATCCCATAGTTTCCCTTAGCTTTTAATACACTCACCCGAAAACGTGCTTTATCCATATACGCAAAGCCAAAGTCAGCCCCACCAAAAGTTTTTGCTTTCTCCTGATGAAGCTCACTAGCTATAGACATCATTAATGCTTCAGTATCTTCAGGGTTAAGCGCTGGCCCATCTACTGGAACCATTGACCCTGACAAACGTAGTGTTGGTGGATGCCCTACCTGTATATGAAGATCTGATGCACCTTGATCTACCATCAATTCTAAAAGCTCATTCATTTGATAACCGTTATCCATAACTTCACCTCTTTATATAATTTATAACCACCAGTTAATTAATTATTTTCAATATATGATATCTCTGCTGATAAAGAGCAAGCTTGGAAAATAGCTTTAATTTTACCATTTTATACAGTTGTACAAATGTGAAACTTAGAAAGAATTGAGTCTTCTGAAATTTCACTTAATGTGGCCCATGACCTTGGTTATAGGGCTGGAATATTTCCCTATATTTTTGCAGAAATAAAAGCTCTATCTAGAATAAGATTCAACAACCATTAATTGATGGTAATACTATTCTAAAGTTAAATATTATGACCGCATAATAAGAAATACTAGCGGTTCATCGACATTAGAAATTCAGCGTTAGAGTTAGTTTTACGGACCCGTTGTATTAACATTTCAACTGCTTCATCTGAGGGTACACCCTTCATAGCTCGGCGCATGGAAAATATCTTGTCTAATTCATCAGGATGATAAAGCAATTCTTCCTTTCGGGTACCACTTCTCTCTAGGCCTGTCTCTTATACACATC
>PNEW01000151.1 GCA_002922725.1 Verrucomicrobia bacterium Opi.OSU.00C
TTCACCATCTTGCTCTTCACCTACTACTCCAGCTTCTTCTTGAACCGCGGGTGCTACGCATGAAACAACAAGTAATTCAGGATCTGCTAAATATTCGACCCCTTCAATTTCTTTAAGGTCTTTAATATGAACTGAATCACCTGTGTGAAGCTCAGAAACGTCAACATCAATTGTTGAAGGCAAATCGGTAGGTAAACAGCGTATCTCTAGGTTATGAGCGAAAACTTCTAAGAGAGCACCTTCGTTCTTCACCCCAATAGATTCACCAATTATATGAACGGCCACATTTGTCTGCATCCTTTCCGTCGTTGATACTTCATGAAAATCAATATGGATGAATTGATCCGTACGTGAATCGCGCTGGACTTCCTTTATAATCGATAAAGCAGGCTTATCCCCCTCTACATCAATTTGAATCAATGCAGTAACACCAGCTATTGCTTTCCACAAAACACGAAAGTCTGTTTGCTCAATGATTAGAGGCCTACTGCCTTTTTTACCATAAATGACTCCAGGTAATTTCCCTGACGCACGTAAGCGGCGATTAGACCCTCGGCCTGTCTCCTTTCTGGTAATAACTTTTAATTCTAGCTGTTTCATAATATTATTATCAACGGGATTAAGCTTTCTCCCATCAGAAAAAGCTTAAAATTCATAAACTTATGGATCTAAAAAGCAATCAAAAGTTTAATTTTATTTCTTCGCTACAACTTTACTTAGGAACTATACAAGTGGAAACTTCGGTGCCATATAGACAATCATCCCTGATTCATGATGTACCTTGCGGTTCCTTGTCAAATACACCTATTACGAATATAAAATATCTCTATTTATATATATGTTGTAATTTTTATTATTAGAAGTTGGTAATTTCAGCAATTTGAAATATTGCTAATCAAACGTCCCCATAGTTCAATGGATAGAACCGCGGTTTCCTAAACCGTTAATCCGAGTTCGAATCTCGGTGGGGGCACCAGTATTCAGATAACGGAAACTCTCAAAATCCTTTGTGAATGCAATTTACCTAGTTTCTTTTCATTAGCGTGTTGTAAATAAAATAAATGAAAGTATTACCATCTCAAGATTAGCCATGGCATATTTAATTGTTATATTAATATTATAGAAAACTTTAATTTTGCACAAAAAAGCCGCCTCATTGTTTTATGAGGCGGCTTTTTAAAGATTTATTACTACTTATTGTGAATACGTTACTGCATCACCATCACTCTTACTCACTGATAGTTCGGTAAACCCAGCTTCGATATCGAATAAGCCTGTATAAGATTCTCCAGCCACTGCTGTAGGCATCGCTTTTACATACTTATCCGTACCAATAATATCGCCAGACGAGGCTGCTGTCTCCCCTTCTTCAAGGAAGTATTGCTCAGCTGCTGAAGCTAGTTGTCTCAAATTATTGGTAATTGTTTTGTTCTGTGCAGTTTCACGGACTTTATTGAAGGCTGGTATCGCCATCGCGGCTAAGAGTCCAATGATTACAACCACAATCATAATTTCTACGAGGGTAAATCCCTTATTAGCCTTTTTATTATTCATTATATTCTCCATGTTGTTGATAAAATTAACAATATACATCCCTTAATTATTTAAAAGATAAAGATAGCTTACTGAATCATTTATATTATGGCGATAAAAAAGAAATGGATTTAACAAAATTTACATTTTTCACTAATTTTTTACAATTGATATAATAAAGGCACATATAAGTATTCCTCCGTCGAAAGGAACAATTAATAAAATCCATCTTTGATATACTATTACTCATAAAGTTCAATTCGACTCAGGTAACTTCATTACTTCTTTAAAAGTCAACGGTGGTTTTTCTACTGCTTTTTTGGGAACAATTAAACTTGTGAGATAACCAACAATTAATGTTACTAAGATCCCGAGCGGAGGAGGCCATACCCAACTAAACTCACTGAAGAAAGCAACATATATACTCGTAATTAGACCGGCAAGTGCTCCTATAAAAACGCCGATACTATGTGATTTACGACTGAACATCCCCAATACAAAGATTCCGAAAAGTGGACCAGAAAAAGATCCTATAATTCTATTTGCCGCTGCATATAATTCTCCCATGCGCCCTACATTACATGCGACTAAAATCATGACACCTCCTACACAAAGTGTCGCAATTCTTGAAACAAGGATTTGCTTACGCTCTTCCTTTGAGGTAAGATTTTCAGCGGGTCTAACTTTCCCTAAGTAAAGACGATTGTAATAATCGACAACAATTACTGAAGTTGTTGAATTAATAGCTGCATCAACACTAGATAACGAAGCAGCAAAAATGGCTGCGATGACTAATCCCGTTAGGCCAACAGGAAAATGATTCGCCATAAAATATGGTAGTATGTGATCATTTTGAATACCTTGAGGGTATTCAGAATGTTGATAAAAAGCGAATAACGCCAACCCAACAAAGCCAAGAAATACCATCCAAACTGTATCTGAAATAGCATTTATAAAATATGACTTTCTGGCTTCTTTAATAGACCGCATCGCCTGGAATC
>PNEW01000152.1 GCA_002922725.1 Verrucomicrobia bacterium Opi.OSU.00C
AGATGTGTATAAGAGACAAATATTGACCAATAAATTGTATATAGTGCAAATGTTTAAAAGGGTTTAGCTGAGGATTATTATTAAAATATGAATTAAATTATAATATTACAGGTAATCTGAAAAATCGTACAATTTGGTATCACGAGTGAATAATTGTTTTGTATAATTTTTAAATTTTGAGCATTTAATATTTTCAGTGTTATCTTCTGTTAGTATTTCTTCGTCTTCGCACATATTTTCAAATTTCTCTTCTAATTCATCTGGGTCTTCACCAGCTTCCATACTGCGCATTAATTCTTCCATCTCTTCAGAAATACCCCTTCCACTTATTTCAGCTATTTTACGCATTAATTGCCCCAATTTTCTAGGATTAGGATTTTCTTCATCGATCCCAGTCATATCACTTTCAATTTCATTCATTGTCCTTTGTAAAACATGATTTCTGGAATCGTTACTCATTAATTCAGGTACTGATTCTGAATTAGGTTTGTTCTCAGTAACAGAAAAATTAGATATCATTTTAATCATCTTGTATTTTGGATTATCAGGACAACGAGGTAATTTATCACTTTGGGAGATACTTTTAGCATAAAAAGAGTAAATTCGTTTATTATCGGGACTATAATATTCATATATCGCCATAAAGTATAAGTAGTTCTTAAAAATATTTTATATTTGGGTAATATTATGATCCTTAATCAAATAAGGAAGGTTTTATTTTTATAATCATATTTCAAGATACAAGGTTTAGCTTATTACTTTAAAATATCAACGTTAGCATTACTATATGACTAACTTAACATTAGTTTTCTATATAAGCTACTCTGAAAATTAAACAAAATATAAATTACAAATAACGCATATATATTCAGTTGAAAAAAAATATCATCATTATTTGTATATTGTTCTGCCTAATGGCAATTTCTTCGAGTCTTTACCTTATCCAAAGTGTTAAGTATAAAGAACAACTTCAACAAGAAAGAGTGCAATCCGCACAATGGGAAAAAATGCTTGAGGATTTGGCTAATGATAATGTAGAACGTGAAAAAATTGCTCAATCAAATGCAGCAAATGAAATCAAAGCCCGGTTAATGGCAGAAGAGGCACAACGCCTGGCCGAATTAAAGGTAGAAATGGACGAAAAAGCAGGATTGCAACGCATTGATGAACTTAGAAAAAAATTAATAGTGGAAATAGAAGATAGACGAGAAGCCGAAAATATTCTAAATCTACTTAGTGAAAAATTAATTTTACTTGAAAATGAACAATCTCAGGCAAAAGAAAAATTAGATGAACTTAATGAAGCAAGAGCTGGATTAACTCAAGTAGATCTACTCCCCCCTTCTAACAATCAACTAATAAAGAAAGAAGAAGAGATTCAACGACTTTCTGCTGAAAAGGATAGATTAGAAGAACTATACCAAGTTTCTTTACAACGCCAAATAGAAACAGAGGATGAACTTAAACGTGAAGCGGAAAAAATAAAATGGCCACAACCCCTACGTGGGGCTATTAATGCCTTTCTCTATCTTTTAGGGATAAAAATTGAGGAGGAAATAGATTAGGTTTTATTGTCTTTTCGAGCGACCCAAAATCGACATTCATCTGAAAAATCTCGAACTTGATTAGATTCATTTGCAATATTTTTTCGCAACACATCGGCTTCAATAATGAATCCTGATGATTTTAAATCATCTATTATTTCCATTCTGGTTGGGACGTGGATAAAAGAATTACCCAATGGTGTCGTTTCATATCGATCACCGTATTCAAGAAGACAAGGCTTCTGTTTCCCATTATTCCAACGAATTTTTTCTTTTTTCCAAAATTTAGATCCTTTTTTTAATTCACGATCATGCGTACTAAAAACAAAAATCCCATTGGGTTTAATAATTCGATAAACTTCACTTAACGCTTTACGCCGATTATTGCGACCAGGAATTTGCATCAATCCATTAAAACCAAAAATAACTCCGTCATAATCGTATTCAGCAAAATTCAATCTAGTTGCATCACCGATTTGAAATGATATATTGTAATTTAATATTTTGGTGATTTCCCGTGCACGGATAATCATTTCACGAGCGTAATCTACTCCTAAAAGATTCTCATAACCTAATTCATAAAGACCCATTGTTATTCTACCTGTACCGCACCCTAAGTCTAATATCTGTCTCTTATACACATCT
>PNEW01000153.1 GCA_002922725.1 Verrucomicrobia bacterium Opi.OSU.00C
CATAGGCTCCGCCAATTGTTGCCTGCGCATACCAGAGCATGAACTTTCCATTATCTGGATGACAAAGGGCGGCGGCGGGATGCATTCCCCCTTTTACCTCCCAGGGAAGTTCCCTGGGCATGATGATAGGATTATCCGGACGTTGCGGTTTGCATATAACACGCTTTACATCCTCGAGATGATCGAGAACGAAGTTATCCAGGAATAACTGCTTCTCGCTGCCGATGTGCAAGGTATGGACCGTGTAATCGGGAGCGAAATAAGGATAGTTGTCATCGATTGGTCTTGTGCCGGCAATTGTTTCTTCAATCCTGCGCCGCACGTCGAGGGCTTCCGTTGGGTTCTTTTTCTCAGGAAGATCTGCCATAATTATATATTAATATGAGATAGCAATAAAAGGGAATTAAAAAATATTAAAATAAAAGATTTAAGTATTACTATGTAAAACACTCCATTAGGATCTGTGAATATTTATTTATATAAATCAAAATACTATTTTTGAGTGCAAATGGAGACAGAAGCTGTAATTAAGAAAAGTGTAATGAATTTCTTCATTTAGTTATTCCTTCTGGATTATTCAATAAAATTTGGAAGTGCGCCCTTGCATTCAATTTTTTAATATCGCCCAACAGGCCTATTGGGATGTAGAAATCCTCCATAACCTCCCTTGACTCACACCACAACACTACGATGACTAAAAAAAATATCATGGTGATCATTTCAGATCAGCAGCGAACGGACACAATCGGCTATCTTAGGCGCACCCCTTGCCGCACTCCAAATATAGATGAATTAATTAATCGAGGCGTTATTTTCGAGAGGACTGTCACACCCACTCCAGTCTGCACCCCAGCCCGGGCGTCCATCTTTACTGGTCTTTATGCCCATCAAGCCAAAGGAATCTATGCTAAAGATCACATAGGTCCTCTACGCGATGATCAAATAACGGCCGATGCGACGGACATGTTGCTCAGTGATTACTCCTGCCGAGAAAATCCACTGCTGACGGATAAACTTAAATCAAAAGGCTATCACTGTTGCTATTCAGGCAAATGGCACCTCGGTGACGATATTTTGGGTAATTGGTTTGAATGTCACCATGGGGAGACAGATCAGCAGTATATTGATTGGTCTAGCGAACAGGGCTATCCAGATGCCTTCTCTTTGAACGATTTTTCGGTTCGCAGTCACCGTGATCCCCCGATGTCTATACCTGTGGCCAAAGAAAACAAAATTCCTTACGAAAAGAGTAACGACGCCTGGATTGCAGACCTGACGATCGAGATGATTGAGCAACGCCCTAAAGATAAACCCTTCTTTTCGGTCTGTAGTATGATTGGCCCCCACCCGCCTTTCAAGATACCAGAACCTTATTTTAGCATGTATGATGAAGAAGAAGTTCCAGAGCCATCCAATTTCCATCTCACTGATGGGAAACCCAAATGCAAAGGAAAAAGTTTCTACCATAAACTTTGGGAAGACCATGGCACGGAGTGGTCAGCGTGGAAAAAATCGGTGACGACTTACTGGGGATTTGTCACACATATCGACGATCAGGTCGGACGTCTTGTCCAATGTCTCAAAGACGAGGGTGTTTATGAGGATACACTTATTATTTTCTGCAGCGATCACGGTGAAATGCTTGGCCAACATGGCCTGTGGCACAAAATGCAGGCTTATGAAGAGTCGCTTCGTGTCCCGCTAGTTTTTAGTGCGCCATGGATCAAATGTGATAAACGTTCAACTACACTTACCTCACTAATCGATTTAGCTCCGACAATTCTCGGTACTACGGGCTGTTCAATTCCGGATTCTTATGAGGGTGAGGACTTATCTGTGGTTTTAACTGGTCAGAGCGACCGGACTGCACGCAGCGTACTCTTCAGTGAACACAAACCAGATGGAGATTATCATCTTGAGACTGATTGGAGAATGGTAACTGACAATAAATTTAAATACATCTGGAATCGCGAGGACTGCGAAGAACTTTACGATCTAGAATCAGATCCCTGGGAAAAACTTAACTTAGCTTATGACGCCCAGAATAAGGAACACTTAGTGTTCTACCGATCTCAACTCTTGGAGTGGATGGAGAAAACGAAAGACCCGTTGCGCAAAAGCGCTTCTTAACTGTTCATTCTCTCACTCCTCCCCTCAGAGGTAAGAGTTACTCAATGGTCACTTTTTCAGTAGTAACAGTAAATTGAATCCTTACATACACGGTATTTATGTAAGTAATTATATATCAATGTCTTATGAATATTGGTTTTGTGTGATTATGCCAAACTGACAATCATACTGACAATAAACTCACCAATATCCAAGGATAACGCTGAATAAAACTCATTACTTTCCCCAAATATCCACCAATACAGGCGAATGGAAACGGTAATCAGGCTGCATATTTGTCTCTAGTCTCGAAGCAACTTGCGAGTAATTTAAATGCTCTTATAGGTGAAAATTCACTCATCAATCGTTTGAG
>PNEW01000154.1 GCA_002922725.1 Verrucomicrobia bacterium Opi.OSU.00C
TCACTAATTTTACCTGATCCAAAAGTATCAACATGAATGCTTGTTGGATGTGGATGACCAATTGCGTAAGCAACTTGAATTTCCACTGCTGTGGCAAGGCCAGCTTCAACTATATTTTTCGCTACCCAACGGGTCATATAAGCCGCAGATCTATCAACTTTAGAAGGATCTTTGCCAGAAAATGCACCGCCACCATGGCGGGCCCAACCACCATAGGTATCAGTAATGATCTTGCGACCAGTTAATCCAGCGTCGCCCTGTGGTCCACCTATTACAAATTTGCCTGTGGGGTTAATCAGGAATTCTGTTTTTTTAGATAAAAGATTTTTCGGTAATACTTTCTTTATTATATTTTCAATACAAAATCGTTCAATATTTTGATGGGGCATTTCTTCTATATGCTGGGTAGAAATTACTACATTTTTTATCATCAAAGGTTTTCCATCTAAATACTCTACTGCGACTTGAGATTTACAATCGGGTCTTAACCATTTCCCATTTTTGCCATTTCTCTCAATTGCTATTCTGCGATTTAAACGGTGTGCAAACATTATCGGGGCAGGCATTTTTTCTGAGGTATCATTACAAGCATAACCAAACATAATTCCTTGGTCTCCTGCCCCTTGTTGAGCCGTTTTTTTCCCCCTGGCACGTTTAGCATCTACTCCTTGAGAAATATCTGCTGACTGTGAAGTGAGGAAGTTTGAAACGAATACTTTATCTGCATGGAAAATATCATCATCATTCGTATAACCTATTTCACGAATAGCTCGTCGTACTACTTTTTCGTAATCAAACTTTGCCTTGGTTGAAATTTCTCCAGCTAAAATGACACAATTACTTTTTACCATAGTTTCGCAAGCGACCCTACTTTTCTTATCTTTAGCTAGACAAGAATCAAGGATGCTATCTGAAATATAGTCCGCAACTTTATCGGGATGACCCTCACCAACAGATTCAGAAGAAAATATAAAAGAATTAGACATACTATATATATATATTAGGTTTTTATATTAAATAGATTCAAGGTTTTATAGAAAAAATTGAGTATAATTAAAGGCGTTTGACTAAAAGTTTTCGTTCATAGTTTATCTCATTAGGTAGGCGATCTAAAAGTTTTAGGAAAAACTTCTCGTTTTCTAAGATTTGAGCTTTTGCATTTTCAGGATTGAAACTCATTAATTTATCCCATTGTTCTTCATCAAATTCCAGTCCTGTCCAATCTATATCGTTGAAATAAGGAATCCAACCAAGAGCCTCTTCTTTAGCCACAACTTTACCATTTGTACGCTCTACAATCCATTTAAGAACGCGCATATTCTGACCATATCCTGGCCACATAAAATTACCTTTCTCATCCTTTCTAAACCAATTAACATGAAAAATAAGTGGTTTCTCGGTTAATATTTTTCCAATTTTTAACCAATGCTGAAAATAATCACCAATATGGTACCCGCAGAAAGGCAGCATTGCCATAGGGTCATTGCGAAGTTGCCCAACTTTACCTTCAGCCGCAGCGGTTTGTTCTGAACCCATAGTTGCACCTACATAGACACCATTAGTCCAATTGAATGACTGGTAAACAAGAGGGATATCTGACATACGTCTTCCCCCAAATATAAAAGCATCAATAGGTACTCCTTTCGGATCTTCCCAGGCAGAATCAATCGTTGGGCATTGTCTGGCTGGCGCTGTAAAACGTGCATTCGGATGCGATGCGAGGCGATTGCAGTCTGGGGTCCAATCATTACCTTGCCAGTCAATAAGATGATCTGGTGGTTCTTCTGTCATTTCTTCCCACCAAACATCTCCATCATCAGTCATTGCAACGTTAGTAAAGATACTATTTTCCTTTAAAGAATCCATTGCATTAGGATTGGTGGTGTATGAAGTGCCAGGTGCTACGCCAAAAAATCCGGCTTCGGGATTTATACCATAAGCTTTCCCATCTTCACCAGGTTTTATCCATGCGATATCATCGCCTATTGTGGTTACTTTCCAACCCTTCATTTCTTGTGGAGGGACCAACATTGCAAAATTCGTTTTACCACATGCACTAGGAAAAGCGGCACTAATATAATTTTTATTCCCATCTTGTGATTCTACACCAAGAATTAGCATATGTTCGGCAAGCCAACCTTGATCCCGAGCCATACAAGATGCTATTCGCAAAGCAAAACATTTTTTACCCAAAAGGGCGTTCCCTCCATATCCACTTCCATATGAATAAATGGAGCGTTTTTCTGGAAAATGTACAATATATTTATTATCCGGATTACATGGCCAGGAAACATCTTTAACTTTGTCTTTTAATGGCATACCTACTGAATGAAGACAGGGAACAAAGGAACCATCTTTTCCAAGTACTTCTAGAACTTTGTGTCCAACACGTGTCATAATATGCATACTAACAACAACGTAGGGTGAATCACTAACTTCAATTCCAATTTGTGAAATTGATGAACCAATCGGCCCCATAC
>PNEW01000155.1 GCA_002922725.1 Verrucomicrobia bacterium Opi.OSU.00C
AGATGTGTATAAGAGACAGGGCTAGTGGTTTCTCGCAAAACACATGTTTACCCGCTTCTAGGGCGGCAACCGCGTGATCACAATGAAAACAGTTCCAAGATCCAATCATCACCCAATCAATTTCTGGATCAGCTACCAGCTCTTTAAAATTTTTATAAACCCTTGCATTTGGGTTAAAGGTATTACGGTAATTAGCAATGGAGTCAGGATGAGGATCGCAAAGAGCACGTAGTTGTATCTCTGGATAAGTAAGGTGAATACGATTGAATATCTTTTGAATTCGTGCACCACATCCAATGATACCCACCCCAACATATTTTGTTTCGCCTTTAGTACTCATATTTTCCTCTATAACTTAAATATTAACTCTTTCCCTATTCACTACCATATGGGTAACTCCAATGATTGCTGACCTTTAATCGAACCGCCATTAATAAGCTGTTGAAACTGAAAATCGTTTTACACACGTAACACTTTCATAAACTTCTAGTAAAATCCTATCGTGAAGTAATACTGCACCTCAACTTTAAACGAATGATTTATCAAGGCTTAATCCTTTGCTTTCTTTTATTTTGTATGAATGTCAAACATGTTTAGGATATCAATATTAAGCCCCTTAAATAATTTGGTGAATTTGGTAAATAGCCTAGAATAATTTTACTCGATCCTGATCGAAAGTATCTCTGCATCCAATAATAATGTGCTTCGATAATTGGGATTTTATAGGGCAATATTATCATTATTATGTCATACATTCATAGGATTAAATAAGGCGGGCAGCCTACCCCTAAGCTGCCCGCCGCTTATTTTTTAATTCACTATTCTTTTTTACTACCCAAACTCCCTTTTATGGGAGAAAGATCGGTGAATAGACTCACTTCCTATAGATGATTTAAGTTGGATTGTGTTCAAGACATTTGAACCTTATCAGATGCATTGTAGATTCCACCTTAAATATCATTAGATATACTTATTTTATTTAAGCACATTTTAATAAACAATTGTTCACTTATTTATCTACATTTAGCAAATTAACCCTCCAAAATGAAAAGATATACCTCTTTCCAATTATTATTAATTACTAATATCACATGTGATAAGTTACCATTTTTACTATAAAATAAAGGCATTGGACGGACAAAAAGTCCATTTTGCAAAAAGAGCGGGCAGCCTACCCCTAAGCTGCCCGCTTTATCATCCAATTACGTCTGTTACCCCAAAACTCCTTTTCAGGAGGAAAAAAAATTCTATTATCTAGATAGACAGAGAAAGAAGGTGAAATGTTCAAAATTTGCTTAAATTCCTAGTTCTTTCATATTCTTTCATATGAATTCCCAGAGAAATCAAGAGCCGATTTTATGAGAGGTTAAGGAGACCAAGTCGTTGGTTTTGGAATATCCCAACGTGAGAGATAAGGGGCGTTGCCTTTATCCACGTCTAGCAATTCGCGATAATTCTCAGACACCTTACGGTAAGCAGCCGCATGTTCTTTTATAAAGGTTTTTTTATAATAATTAAAACGTGGTATACGAAATACCTTCTCTCCGATTCCTTCACTTATTGGTAGACTACCCCTTGGTTGATAAATTTCTCGCGAAGTGTGCGCATTACGCGTTGGTTTCCCATGTCCATAAATATCTGCCTCACTGAATATAGGGTGAAGATGAAGAGGTAAATTACAACCTGGGGAACAGATACCTCTTTCAGCATTAACGGCCTCAGCAAAAGTTGATAATGAAAGCCCCCCTAACTCTTCAGAATAGTAATGTCCAATGGGATTGTACCAACCTCCCATCGTGGATTCTGAATCTTTGGAGATACGGTGCGGTCTAATCCCCAAGACCCCATCGAGCAAATCCCAAAAATAATTAATCGCTTTTTGGATCTCTTTAGTTCGATTATCATAGTATTTCAATTGCACTCTCCCAATCGCTGAACTTACCTGATGCACACGGCCTTTGACTCCACCCAATGGAATACCAAAATATTTTTTTAAGTTAACTGTCTCAATATTAGGGGTAAAAAGATTATAGTGGCCCCAGGCAATAGCACGATCATAAACCTCTCTATTCTCTGTCCATAGCATACCAGCTTCACCAGTTGAAAACGATTTTTTGCTCATCAACGAAGCCGCTGCTACATCACCAAAGGATCCTACTTTACGACCTTTGTATAGTGCCCCCTGAGCGTGAGAAACATCTTCAAGAAGCTTAACATTCCGGCGCTCTACAATCGTTATAATAGCATCCATATCTGCGGGATGCCCATAATTGTGATTGACGACAATCGCCTTGGTATTCTCAGTAATTCGGTGTTCTATATCTTTTGGATCAAGACATAAACTCCTCGGATCCACTTCAGCAAACACCGGAGTCGCTCCAAGTGAATAACACTGTATAACAGCTGT
>PNEW01000156.1 GCA_002922725.1 Verrucomicrobia bacterium Opi.OSU.00C
AGATGTGTATAAGAGACATAACTTTGACTCTGCATTCGATCAATTAGTCAACGAACCGAAGACGATGACCTATATCAACGCGATAGTGCAAGAAAGGCCTTCGATTAATAATTCTGAGTTGCGCATTCGCTATACGGGTAATTACTCGGGAACTCATATGGGTGGCCCCCTACCGAATAAATATCGTTATGGCTATAATGGGAGTGGCATCGACTGTATGATGGTGCGCATGGTTTACTTTATCCACGATGTCACAGCGGAAGAAGGTGCATTCTGTGTAGTACCGGGAACGCATAAATCTAATCTGTCATCACCGTACGATCGCGAGCTCCCAGAAGAAGAACCGGGAATGACCCCTCTTCCCGTTAAGGCGGGCGATGGGATTCTTTTTACCGAAAATTTACGCCATGCCGGCTTCATCAATCACAGTGAACAAACACGTAAGACCCTGCACGTTGGATATGGACCCTTCTGGCTGAAATCACAGAACATCGCGACGATGGAGCAAGATCCGTACATTTTATCGCAAACATTAGCACGTTACGATGAGGCACAACGGGAATTATTTTATACCCGTCCTAAGCCCAAGGCGTAACAAGTTGTAATGATACTGAATCGTCGTTGCTTGAAAAGCCCGTTAGATTATACAGGCATCCGATAAAATTTCTCCAACCCTTTTTTTGGAAAGATAATGTGGCGCACTCACGAGGAACAAACCCTTATCGTGTTGGCCATTCACTATCCTCATGATCGACTCGATCGCACGCTTGATGGCCTTTCGGTTCCCGGCACGCTGATACTCCTGTAACTCCAGATGTTTATCTAGCACCCGCACAGTCACACCCAGTCGCTTCAACAACTCGAGACGAGTGCGATTGCTCCGGCATGCTCGCTGCGCCTGGCGTAGCAACGCTGTGCATGATTGCAGATGCCTTCGACCCTGCTCAACCTCCGGAGAATCGGGAGCCACGTCAAAAAGCCTAGTGCTGCGAGTGGTTACCTTTGAAAGGATCCAGAACCATTGAGCCATCGCGTCGGCACCCGACCCAAATCGGACCTCGCAGTAATTCTGAACGAGCGCGTTAATATCCTGTGCAGTATCGGCCGCCAATTGTGCATGCAGATAGTGTTGCAGTTCATATGTTAGCCAATCACCCGGTTCGCTGTACATGCTGATACCCACAACATCACGGTCACGCATGTAGGACATCTCGGACCACATCAAGCCGGGGAATATGACCGGTTTCGACATCCAGAAATATTTACGGTAATAAGAGTAAAATGAGACCGGCCCGTCGTGTTTGCGGATCCACTGTCTCAATTCTTTGAGATGTGAGGGATTATGCTTTACTGTCGGATCGAAAATCGGTTCCCGGTAAGAGTGGAAAAATGGGGAGATATCGACCATTACATCGGATGGTATACGTAAGTTCTCAGGATAGTTTGCGTGGTTGTAATAAGCCGAAGTCGAGAGCATGACAGACAATTTATTACGTTTAAGTGCGCGCCAGACAGACAGCGTTACCAGGGCTTGACGCCGTGAGGGAGATCCTTGACGTCGTGATGCTGCATCTTCGCTCCAAAGAGTCCCGTCAGGCGGCAACAGGGAGAATATATTGACCTCAGGATGTTCGCGCAACCATGCCACGACGCGTGTTACGAACATGCGCATAGCCGCCGGTTTGGCGGTATTGAACACGGCGTGCGGATTCCTACTGCGTTTACCGTTCAATAATGCAAACCAGTCTGGATGTTCGTCAAAAAACATTTCATGATGCAGGAAATTTTCGTAACCATGTCCACCGACTTCGATAACCAGGCCCCTTCGTTGTACTTCGGGCGCAAGCTTCTCACGTACGTCATCCCAACGAAACCGGTTTTCGTGCTGGTAGTTAAGTGGTGCACTGAGAACATTGAGCCGGTTCTTCGCCATCCACTCAATCAGGGCGATGGTATTTGAAAGGGTGTGTGTTTGGGCTTCTTCAATCAATTTCTTGCGGTAAGTAAAAGTCGGCTCCCAAATTCGTTTACCTAATGCCGGGTCGAATTGTTTGAGCCGTGGCACATGCTCATGACCGATTCCACGGTAGAAGCCGTAACGAGGGGCGAACCAGCGGCAGCCCAATTCCTTGTCTCTTATACACATCTGACGCTGCCGACGATATGCAGCGTGGAGTTGTCGTGGGGCCCGGGGGGCTGTAAAAAAAAATA
>PNEW01000157.1 GCA_002922725.1 Verrucomicrobia bacterium Opi.OSU.00C
CAAACCCGTTGAAGAGAGCAACCAATTCAGGCATTTCTGTCATCTTAACAAATTTTGCTGTGAAAATACCAATTAACGCACCTATAAGAACACAGAGAACCAGCCATTTATATCCGAGAATATTTTCATTCAGTAAGGTTACGACTACAGCGACTATCATTCCTAGCGAGGAAAATAGGTTGCCGCGCCGTGCGGTGACAGCCGACCCTAACATTTTTATGCCGAAAATAAAAAGAATAGCAGCCGCGACGTAAGCGAGATTAATAAAATTTGTCCCAATCATTTTTTCTTTACACCTTTACTTTTAAACATTCCGAGCATTCGGTCAGTAACGAGGTATCCGCCAACTACGTTGATTGTAGCAAAAACCACTGCGATTGCCCCAAGGATCATAGTTATGGAACCTTCAGCATTGGAACCTGCAGCAAGTAGGGCACCAACAATCGTGATCCCGGAGATAGCATTTGATCCAGACATTAATGGCGTATGTAGTTGCGAAGGAACCTTACTTATAAGTTCAAGGCCAAGAAATGCGGCGAGCACAAAAATCAAAAATAATAGAATTAATTCCATAAATTTAAGTAGAGGGTTAAATTAAATTTTAGTATTAAGCTTTACAGTCTTTCGATAATTAATCAATGGCCTTTAAAGCTTCGTGTATTACCTGGCCTTTGTGTGTCAGGAGACAATTTTTCAGGATATCGTCTTGTAGATTTAAATCGACACACTTTTTATTTCCATCCCAAAAATGTTCAATTAGGTTGGTAAGATTAGAAGCATAAACTTGGCTTGCATCATGAGCAATACAACTTTCAAGATTTCCAATCCCAATGATACGTGCACCTGATTCAGTGATGACCTCCTCGTTGATTTTGGATCCCTCTATGTTTCCACCTGACGCTACAGCTTGGTCTACAAGAACACTGCCTTGATTCATCTTGGCGACCATTTCTTTAGTAATAATTACTGGAGCTTTTTTACCAAAAACTCTAGCAGCAGTAATGACGATGTCACTTTGTGCACAGATACTGGCCAGTTTTTCACGTTGTTGAGTAAGTTGCTCCTGAGTTAGTGGCTTAGCATAACCTTGGGCTGTCTGACCTGTTTCTCCTAGATCGATATTAATAAATTTAGCACCCAGTGACTTGACTTCTTCTTCAACATTCGGGCGAGTATCAAAGGCTTCAACACGGGCTCCTAAACGTTTAGCAGTGGCGATTGCTTGCAGCCCTGCAACTCCGATGCCAACAACAAACACTCTTGCTGAGGATAAAGTTCCTGCTGGAGTTATCATCATAGGGATAATTTTTTTAATGCGTTCAGCAGCTTTAATAACAGCATAATAACCCGCAAGATTTGATTGGGAGCTCATAGCATCCATTTTCTGGGCTATAGTCGATCGCGGAATCATTTCCATGCTAATGACACTGATTCCCTTTGCGGCCATAAATTTTAAAAGTTTACGCTCTGCAAATGGATCGAAAAAGCTAATATGAAGAGCACCTGATTTCATTTGAGAAACCTCTTCGAGTGATGATTGTCTAACTCTGAATATAATATCTGCAGTACCTAGAGCTTTAACCCGGTCATTTATTTCAGTTGCACCAGCATCAATATAATCATTATTGATATAATCGCTTGCATCACCTAACCCAGGTTCAAACTTTACCGATAAGCCAAGACTCGTCAGTTTTTTTACATATTCAGGGGTCAATGCAGCGCGAGATTCCCCTACGTAAGTTTCTTTAGGACTAAATACTTCCATCACTTTTTAAAATGTAAATTTTCATTAAGGTATTAAGTTAAATTAGGATTCATATAGGATTGATTTATGTCTATAATAATGAAGATTTTTAATTAGATATTTTGTATAAAAAGCAAAATTTCTAAATTAAATTAAAAAATCAATGGACAAGTGGTAATCCTATTAAACATTAAATCAACGTAAATACTTGTATTATTAAATATTTATTCTTGCTTATGGGTATGCTATAGTGCCTGCAAAGACTTGTTAGACGGTTTGATGATCTCATTAAATGACAATATTTATCAATATATATACTGGAAAATAGATGTTGGGAGCAGTTTA
>PNEW01000158.1 GCA_002922725.1 Verrucomicrobia bacterium Opi.OSU.00C
CGCTTCACTATAATCCAATAACTGGTAAGTATGCCCGTCGGTAGCCGGCAGTTTAAAATCAGGTGCTGAATCACCAATCTGTAATGTAAAACTCATACTTCTTGCTCCTTATTTTTTCATATTAATTAAAAGGTAAAGCGTTAAAGTGTTCGCTATTCAGTTATTGTTAAAAAAAACAGTTTTTTGATAAACAGAAAGGAATAGCTCATCAAGCTTTGATGACTCTATTTCAGAAGCTTAAAAATAATTTACTTATATCTCTTTACTACTTCAAACCCATTCCTGGAGTCCATTGTGACTGGATGGGCGCGGCATTTCCCTTATAAGCGATCCTTAAAGGTTCCATCAACGCCTGCGTCGTACTTTGCAATGATACCGTGTCTATTTGATTGAAGCCTCCTGCCCGTTCTTGGTCGGCAACACTAGCCTGACTTGGCTCAGGTAAATTAACAAAATCCGGATAATACCACATCGTAAGAACTGTCCGAATCTGATCACTTTGATTGCTATGAGCTGAATGAAACAACGTCGCATAGCCTATTACTAGGTCACCAGCCTTCATCGGCAAATCGACCACCCCTTCCGCACGCTGAAAAACGATGTCTTCAGGGTTAGCATAAGTTGCTATCGCTTCATTTTGTTTAGATGGCACCTGATCATGTAAAGGATGACGTTTTAAATGAGACCCTGGAATTACTCTTAAACAACCATTTTTCGGTGTCGTATCAGTCAAATAGACCATTAGAAAGCACTGTATGGGCTGA
Organism: Verrucomicrobia bacterium Opi.OSU.00C; assembly: GCA_002922725.1. GTDB lineage: Bacteria > Verrucomicrobiota > Verrucomicrobiia > Opitutales > PNEW01 > PNEW01. The sequence continues at coordinate 765 of PNEW01000158.1, forward strand.
GATGTGTAGCTCACTGGATCACCCCAAAAACGACCATCTTCATGCCAATATAGAGGGGGACTGTGTGGTGGCTTACTAATAATACGTCCATGACCAAATTTCGGATCATTAAAACCGAGCTCTGCCAACGCTCCAAGCATCTTAGGGTGACTGATGAATTTAGCCATTACATTATATCGGTAGGCCATTTCCCAATCAATCAATACCATGCTGCCAGTCGTTTGTTGCCGCTTAAAATGGGATATGTCCTGCATAGAGAGGACTTTATCAGTAACCTTTCTCAATTCAACCAACATCTGGGAGTTGATAATATTATTAAATAGACAATAGCCCTTAGTAATAAATTGCTCTCGTTTATGACTCATAGGTTTATTCATTTACCTTTCTATACTATAAGCTTATACTAATATTTATTGCTTTGATATCGTCAAAGAAACACTATTTTTTTCCTGGATTATTTGCACTCTGTCAAACTCAACGTCACCATAGCCCTTCAGTTCTAAACGACTTAAAATTAACTCCCCATACTGAACTTTAAGTTTCACATCGATACTATTATCATTCGAATGTTGTTCACAGATTCCCCATGCATATCCATTAGACCAAAAATGAATTCCATTTTTCGCAGCAAAAGTCATAGATTTATCAACCCCAGAATAATGGAAACCAGTCAAAGCCAGGACTGCTGCCCATGACGCCATAGCACGGGCATAGTGGTGTCCACATTCGGCCTCATCAAATGGATTTCTCTTTTTCCCATCATAGCGGTCGCGAATTGCCTTGATACACTTAACTCCCTCTTTCACCAATCCTTCGTATAACATACCAATAGCTGCAGTATATTCAAACCCAGTCATAACCTCAGAGAAATAAGGGAAAGGGTTTATAGGTCTACGCCCTCTTGGGTAAGTTGCCATTAAAAGCCCACTCTCATCATTTAATACATAACTCCGATTATTATTGAAATGATTATAGAAATTTTCTTTGAAATTATAATTTAAAATGCTGTTTAAGGTAGTTTTAACATTTTTTTCTTCAATTAGGTAACCCAAATCACAAACATGGGCAAAAAATTGCCCGACTAGCTGATCTACTAAACAGCCAGCCCCTAACTGATGTTCAATTTCTCCTTCATAAAGCAAATCATTTACGACTCCAGTTTGGGAGCTAAATTTGGTGATGGGATGTGCACACAAACCATTGGCAATGGTATCTCCCCTTTGAGGGGGATATATCTCATGTTCATAAAACTCACCATTATACAGGTTTTTGTCTAGCCACGTGCTTCCAGCACGGAAAAGGTCATGACAAATGGAAGCAA
>PNEW01000159.1 GCA_002922725.1 Verrucomicrobia bacterium Opi.OSU.00C
TATAGATCATCGAGCTGACCCCAGCGGTTTAACAATGTTGTTTCGGCTCTCTCTTTGCGTTTTTCAAGATCATTCCAGGATTTTTCTGAGATCTGTGTTCTAAAATAGCCGGGCCCAATCGCATTGGCTCTAACGCCGAATTTCCCCAGATCCATGGCGAGTGATTTAGTTAGCTGTTTAAGACCCCCCTTGGAAGCGATATAAGCCGGGTTGTCTGTAAACCCGAGTTCCGCATTAATGCTTGTTATATTGATAATCGAACCATTTCCCTGTTTCTTCATCAATTTCCCCATGTGTTTACTCAGTTGGAATGGTGCTTCTAGGTTTACTTTCATTGTTTGATGCCACATTTCATCAGGATATTCTAGCCCGTCAGACTGAAAGCTTATCCCTGCACAATTTACTAATATATCAATCCTTTGATGAACTGATTTTACATATCTTACGAGTTCGTCCAACTGTTTCAGGTCAGTGATATCGCAGCATTTTTCATATGCATTTAATCCTGTTCTCTTTAGGCTATTTTTTTGGTCGATAAGAAACTGTTGATTTTTATCGACGAGAATAACCGTAGCTTTCGCTTTGAGTAGTGCATCTGCCAAAGCACCACCAATTCCACCACACGCACCAGTAACAAGAGCTATTTTTCCTTTTAAGGAAAAAAGTTTATCCAAGTAGTTCATTTAATTAATATTTCATTTCCTTGCTCATTCAATGATAGAGAAATATAAGGTTCATAATTACTTGACCTATTTATTATATAAAGGAGATATATCAAGAAATTAATAACTTATAACCACAGATGTGATCCGTTTTTCCGTATTACTCACCATAGCCGTTATATTTACTGCCTGCTCAAGGTATGCGGAATCGAGGGATCGTTTCGCTGTCACACCTAAAGGATCGACACATGTATTCTGGAAATCTATTCAAGCTGGAGCAGTTCTGAAATTGATACAGGAGCTATTCTCGTGACACTTAATAACATCCACAATGAAATAATTCAAAATAAGTTATTTCCACTTTTGTCCAAATATTTAGAATACTGATATTTTAAAAATTAAAATAAGTAACAACGAGAAAAAATCATGAAAAAAAAATTTGCCGCTTTGGCCGAATTCTATCGAGATAAACTTCTCAGAGACACGATTCCTTTTTGGGAAAAATATTCTATTGATCGTGAATACGGGGGTTTTTTCACTTGTCTTGAACGTGATGGGACTGTTTATGATACTGATAAATTTATGTGGCTGCAGCCGCGGCAGGTATGGACTTTCGCGATGCTTTACAACCGTTATGAAAAGCGTGATGAATGGTTAGAGATAGCCAAGCACGGAATTGATTTTGTAACCAAGTATGGCAAAGACGAAGCAGGCGATTGGTTTTTCAGGCTGACACGCGAAGGTAAACCAGTCTTACATCCCTATCATCCTAATGCTACAGCAACATTTTCAACTATTGCCTATGCTGAGTATGCGGCGATAACTCAGGATGAAGAGGATATAAATCGCGCGAGGGAAACTTATGATTATCTTATTTCTGATCGCGCTAAACCTTATTCTCGTTTTGCCAAAGCTTATCCAGGAACACGCCCCTTGATCGGGTTAGGTGAGCCAATGTTTAGAGCCCATGTGTCCTATGAAATTAAATGGTTGATGGATGCTGATGAACTCAATAGAACGATCGATGAATGCCTAGATGCTGTATTTGACAAGTTTCTTGATTCAAAACTTGGAATCTTTCGCGAAAATGTAGCTCCTGATGGTTCAGTAGTAGATTCATTAGAAGGTCGCCATATTAATCCCGGGCACGGAATTGAATGCGTTTGGTTTCTCATGGAAGTGGCTGAATTTAGAAAAAATAAGGAAGCAATTAATACATGTATTAAAATACTACTGAATACATTAGACTTTGCCTGGGATAAGGAATTTGGAGGAATTTATAATTTTATGGATATCCAAGGCCATCCACATCACGATCTTGGATGGAATCAAAAATTATGGTGGCCACATGACGAATTGCTTATCGCGCTATCAATGGCTTAT
>PNEW01000160.1 GCA_002922725.1 Verrucomicrobia bacterium Opi.OSU.00C
GAGGTCTCGTGGGCTCGGAGATGTGTATAAGAGACAGGGTAATGCCCACATATCCTTTTTAAATACCTCTCCGGGATGTCCAACGAAGGTCGCACTCCCAACAATCGTTCCCATTATTGAAAAACCGACCACCCATCCTGGTAAATTTCGGCCAGCTAAAAAGTAGTCTTCAGTTGTTTTTTGGCGACGTGAAAAATACAACCCCAATATTCCAAGAATACCTAAATAAACTACAATAACTGTTATTTCGATTATACCCATGGGCTATCCTACTCTGAATTTCATATTTTTATATTAGCCTTCAAATGTTAAAATATAGATGTATTTCTATAATATCTAAATTATTGCGTATTTTATTATGCTATTATATTTTATTATCTATAACTAAATTGGATGAAAATAATTAGTCTAATCTTCATTTTCTGCGTACCATATTTACTGCATGGGCAAATGCAATTTCATGAAAATGAAAAACAAGCAAATTATAAGTTTGGTGACAAGGAAGTCCGCCAGATTTTTAAATTCAAAAATGAAGGGGGATACACAGTTACCTTTTATTCTATTACTTCCAGCTGTGGATGTACTACAACTTCTCTTGATAAAATGGCTTATTTACCAGGTGAAGAGGGTGAAATTGAAGTTATATTTACGATTGGAAATCGCGAAGGTTTACAAAGAAAAAAAAGTAGCTATCTTCACAGACGACCCCAATTATTCCCGCTATGAATTAATTTTGGAAGTAAGCATTCCTAGAATTGCAGAAATTAATACACGCTTTCTTTACTGGAAAAAGGATGAAAGCTTAGCCCCAAAGTCGATAACGATCGACTTTCATCCTAATGAGCTAATAAACATAACAGATATTAAACAGAGTAACGACTTATTTAAAATTGATTTAAATGAAGTTTTAACTGGTAAAAAATACATTATCTCAGTTGATCCCGGTACGACGAGAAGCCCTAAAATCGGAAATCTACTTGTAAAGACTGATTTTCCAAAAGGTGACCCAAAGGTTTTTTTCTTTCATCTGAGAGTTCAATAATCATTGGAATTTAATTTATTACTTTTTTAAAATTGAATCAGTTTATTAAAGAAACAGGCCTCATATGCTTTATTGCTTTTTTTCTCAGTTTGTTAACTTGGTGTTTTCATCCCGACACCCCTAATTTCCATAAAAATGATCTTGAAGAAGGCTCAATTTTATTGAAGACGGCGTTGCAAAGCAATGAACGCGTACTTTGGGTTGACGCTCGGTCAAAAGAAAATTTCGAAAATGATCATATACCTGGGGCCGTACTCTTAAATGAAGATAATTGGGAATACCTATTAGCCAAATTTATGGAAAAATGGAAACAGGATTTTAAAGTAATTGTCTATTGCGATAGTCAATCATGTAAAACAAGTAAATATGTCGCTCAACGTCTGCAGGATGAACTTCAACTTGAAAATATTTATACCCTTCATGGAGGATGGCAGACATGGATGATAGAGCAAAACCAATAAATATATTTTTTATTGTCCTGCGGGTTGGTATTGGAGGCCTTTTTATCATTTCAGGAACCATGAAGATTCTCGATCCTTTAAAATTTCTTGCCGCAATTGAAACTTTTCATCTCCTTCCATATTCTATTGCTTACATTGTTGCTTATTTTCTGCCATGGGTGGAAACTATTAGCGGATTGGCACTTATATTAAATAAAGGTCAAAAAAGTGCACTCATAATTCTAACCACTTTAATTACTATTTTTATAATTGCTTTGGTTTTATCCTGGGGTCGCGGCCTTGACATCGTCTGTGGTTGCTTTGGCCATCCAAAATCTTTAAAAACAAATTACCCCTTAATCCTTATACGTAACTTTGCCATTCTCACAGTACTTATCTTGATCTTAACCAGAAATAAAAGACGCTCTCTTTGAAAACCATATACTGAACGAAATGTTAGTTAATCCAAGCTAAACAAATTTATTCTAGGGAGTGCATAGCTTTTCAAACATCTCTTTATTATCCTCCAGTTTTTCTAAATCACGGATTTATTTATTGCACCATCAGTGCCATACATTTCCCCAAACGCTCTGATGCAAGCTGACCTACCTTTTCTATTTGTTCACGGGCACTTAGATCGTGTCTCTTATACACATCT
>PNEW01000161.1 GCA_002922725.1 Verrucomicrobia bacterium Opi.OSU.00C
AGATGTGTATAAGAGACATGACCTACCTTTTCTATTTGTTCACGGGCACTTAGATCGGTGCGTCGATTGAGAATATGCGCTCGCGTCTCGAAATCACGTGTCAGACAACAAGCCTCAACAATAGCATGGTGGTATTTTACTGGAATTAAATGCACCCCATTGCAATCACCATGTAGCAAGTCACCATGATTTATAACCACTCCGCTAACGGTAATCGGTTCTGTAGCCAGATTGTAATTCAGGGTTGCATGGTCAGGAACCACACCCGAGGCATAGACTGGAAAGCCAAGCTGATTTATGGCATCAAGATCACGAATACCCCCGTCGGCGACAAGCCCCACAGCTCCTTGAGATTGAAAGTTTTTGCACATCCCATCACCAGTAACACATTCATGAGACATCCGAGCGCCAACGGAGTGCATGACGACAATCGTAGGTAATGACAAAGCGATCATCTTATCACCAGCCTGTAATAAACCTTCGATATTTTTTTCAACTTCTGGTGTGCTCGTATCTACAACAAGTGAAATCGCAATTCCAACCATAGGGTGATTTACAGCGGTCATAAGCTTAATTTCGCTCCCCATAAAATATCTGTGGTTGTCTGAGCAACCAAGTGCCAACAGCGACTCAGCAACAGTAGGTGTTTCAAACTCACGTAATTGTTCGATTAATGCCAAATTTACAGCCATATATTTCCTTTATTGATTATACTTCATTAGAAGTATCTATCACCATCTGTCAATATTACGCATTGAATACGTTTAAATCCTATTTACCGGTTGGGAATTTCTTACCCAAGACCCAATAACTCAAGTATATAAAAGGTGTATCGATCAACGCTATTACAATTTTAAATATCCAGACAGAGATATATAATTCACCTAATTTTGGTAATACTCCGTAAAATGCTATCAATAAGAATATCGCGGAATCTAACCCTTGCGAAATAGTTGTTGAGAGACAATTTCTCAACCACAAATGTTTACCTTGATACTTCTCTTTTAAAAAATGATATACGGTGACATCAAAATATTGGCTGATTGTATAGGCAACCAGTGAGCCAAGAACAATACGTGGGAGAAAACCAAAAATTGCTGTTAAAGATTCCGTAATCAAAGGGTCTCCATAATAACTAGTTCGGATGATCATTTGGCTTAACATTACCATACAAATTTGAGCAAATATTCCTATTAGGACAATCTGGTATGCTACTTTCTTACCGAAATGTTCTGCCGCAGAATCAGTAGCAAGAAATATTGCGGCATAAATTGGGAGAGCCATTGTATTGATAAATCCAAAAATAACCGTAAGCCTTCCAGAAAATATATTGGCCGTCAAAAGCAAGGTAACAACCACTCCAATGAGAAATTGTGGACCTAATCTCATCGCCAATAACACCAGTGTAAGAGAAAGGATTGTTATAAGAATATAGAGTAACTCATCCATAATTGTCAGGTCATACTCAAATTAATAGTCACAACCCTAAGAGAAAATGAAACTAACCTGAAATACAATATTTCAGATTAGCTGGAATGTGAAATAAAATGTTTTCTACCTCCATCGACGGCGAGAATTTGACCAGTAATAAAACTGGCCTCATCAGATACTAGAAAGAGTGCAGGTGCAGCAATATCATCAGGTTCTCCAGTCCGGTTCAACATAGATGTATCTTCCATAAATTTTACCAAGCGAAGTTCATCTTCACTATTATCAAACTTCATTGTCATATCAGTCTTAGTAAATCCAGGTGCTATTGCGTTAACTGTAATACCGTAAGGCCCTAATTCAAGGGCCATCCTTTTAGTCAGAGAGTTAACTGCGGCTTTGGATTCAGAATATCCCATCGATCCAGTCAAAGAAGTCCCTAACCCAGCAATAGAACTAATATTTAAAATTTTCCCGTATTTTCTGTTTTTCATATTCTCGAAAACCGCTTGAACAGTATTAATATAACCTTTTACATTAACTTCATATAATTCATCGAGGATATCTAGCGGTCTATCCATTAAACCAATCGTTTTTAAAATCCCTGCGTTATTAACGAGAATATCTATATCTGTCTCTTATACACATCT
>PNEW01000162.1 GCA_002922725.1 Verrucomicrobia bacterium Opi.OSU.00C
AGATGTGTATAAGAGACATGGATACATTAGTAGATTAAAATAAACCAAAAAAAGAAAGATCAGAACGAAAGAGTATAAGAATAATAGAGTTGAGATTAAATACCGAATGAAAAATTATTGGAACTAGGATATTACCAGTTAATTCATAAGCTATGCATAGAGAAATCCCAATAACGATTAATGGAAGAAACCCCACAATATTCATATGAAGAAGAGAAAATAGAATTGCACTGAGAAGCATTGAAAAAAATATAGGTAATCGGCTTTTTAAAAAACGATATATACTGGCGCGAAATATTAGTTCCTCTGCTACGGGAGCTATTAAAATAGCCATAATAAAAAGTATAATTATAGCGATTGGCGATTTTGTTTCTTCAAATATGCCGACCAAAGGTTGTTGATCTAAAGATATTGTCCATCCGGCTTTATTCAGTCTTTCGAAGATAAAAATTGTACACAGCCCAGTGATCCAAACAAATGGAAAGGCAACTAAGAAGTAATATATCCCAAGTTTAGAAGCTTTCAGAAAGGATATAACTTCAATATTGAAAGAGTGCAGGAACAAATGTGGTTGGTAATAACGAAACAAGATAAATATCAAAATCATTCCTGTATGCAACATGAGACCGCCAGCAATTATATTCCAAACATAGTAAGCATTTTCAGTGTGTGAAATTGAGGTTAATAGATAAGGGGCTATAATTTGTGAGAGACCCATGCAAAAAATCAAACACCATATAAATAAACCAAAATCGAACCAACTAATTGTCCATGCAGGTACCAATCTTTTTTTTGAAGATCTAAACTTAATAGCGAAAGAGATTAAACATCCAAGTCCTAATACTAAAATAAGGAAAAAATAAATGATTAAACCTTTATTATCCTTTATTACCCCAATGGCTTCCTCTTCAGTCATTGTGCATCACTCTGTAATAGTAAAAGATACTTTTAAATCACTCAATCAATTGGTGAATGTAAAAAGTTTAGTAAAAACTCTATGTTGGCAGATGGTTGCTCAAGTATAATCATTTCCTGGTAATATAACGTGATCTCCATCCCATACTTTTTGGCCCGATACAAAAGTCTGTTTCACTTTTCCCCGTAAAGTTTTACCGATCCATGGTGAATTTCTAGAGCGACTTTGGAATTCATCTGGATTCACCACCCATTCTTCATTTGGGTCAAATAAAGTAATATCTGCATCTGCTCCTGGGCTAAGTGTACCCTTATCTAAATTAAGCAGATTTGAAGGGTTACAGGTTAATAATTTTATTAATTTAGATACATGACACTGTCTATTATGAACTAAAACGGACAGACAGATAGAGAGTGAAGTTTCCAATCCAATAACCCCAAATGGGGCTTGATCGTACTCAACGTTTTTTTCGTAATCAGTGCAAGGCATATGCCCTGTACTTATACAGTCAAGCGTCCCGTCAAGGAGTCCTTCAACAAGGGCTTCTTGGTCATTTGGCGTACGAAGAGGTGGATTTGTTTTAAAGTTCGTATCATAGTTTTTAACACGTTCATCACTGAGATGTAAATGATGCGGAGTCACTTCAGCTGATATATTGACATTACGCTGTTTTGCTCTCCTTATGATTTCCACCGCATTGGAAGTACTTATTTGTTGAAGATGAATGTGCGCTCCAGTGTAAGTTGAGAGAATAACATTACGGGAAACGATTATATCTTCAGCAGCACTCGGCCATCCTCGAAGCCCGAGACGTAATGACCAAATACCTTCATTCATAACTGAGCCTTCCGTAAGGGTTTGGTCCTGACAATGATCCATAACAACAAGATTAAACATATTTGCGTATTCAACAGCTCGACGCATGATTTCGTTATTTTCGACACTTCGGTAACTGTCAGTAATAGCAACTATACCAGATTTTTGAAGAGATCCAGCTGGGGCGAGTTCTTCACCTTTCATCCCCATGGTTAATGCACCTGCCGGGAAAACGTTAACTAGAGCATCCCTTTTAACAGCGTCATTTATTTGCTGTATAGTTCCAGGATTGTCACTGGGTTGATTGGCATTTGGCATACAGATGACAGAAGTAAATCCGCCTGCTGCTGCTGCCCATGTTCCTGTTTGTATGCTTTCTCGATGGGTATCTCCTGGTTCACACAGATG
>PNEW01000163.1 GCA_002922725.1 Verrucomicrobia bacterium Opi.OSU.00C
TTTCAATAAAATCACCTACCAAATCCCCACTAAGTGGGTCCATATCTACAGGTTGGAGGCTGCCGTTAAGACGAAGCATTGCAACTTTGTCAGTTTTTTATATGAATGTCACTAGCACCATTTTCCACAGCGAGTGATAATAGACTATTAAAAGTATCAATAGATTCTGACATTTTTAAAGTTCAATAAGTTAATTATTAGATTTACAAACTGTTGAGAAAAAATTTTTAATACATTTTAGTATTTTATATATCTCTTAATCTAATTTAATCATAATCTATTATTTAAAGCAATACCAGTATGAACTCAACATCTATATCAGGGGTTTACACAGCTTTAATCACACCTTTTTATAAAGGTAATGTTTGTTTTGCAGATCTTGAGAAACTAGTAGAATATCAAATAGATAAAGGAATTAATGGTATCATACCTGTAGGTACAACTGGAGAATCACCAACCCTGACCCCTGAAGAACACATTGAAGTGATTCACCATTGCATTGAGGTTTCTTCTGGTCGAGTTCCAGTAATCGCGGGAACTGGAGCTAATTCGACAAAAGAAGCCATAAAATACACAAAAGAAGCTGACAAAGCAGGTGCAGATGGATTTCTTCAAGTTGCACCTTATTATAATAAACCAAGTCAAGAAGGATTATTTCGACATTTCAGTGCTATCGCTGAAATTACAGATAAACCTATTATTCTTTACTCAATCCCTTCTCGTTGTGGTATAGAAATTGCCGTAGATACAGTTGAACGTCTTCGTTTCAAATACCCCCACATGAATACAATAAAAGAAGCTGGAAGTTCTTGCGATCGTGTTAGCCAATTAGTTAGCGCTATGGGGAATGATATTACAGTACTTAGTGGAGATGATAGTTTAACCTTACCCTTTATGTCAATTGGTGCAAGAGGCGTGATCAGCGTGGCTTCAAATCTTGTCCCTAAATCTCTAATGAAAATGGTCCATTCCGCGTTAAAAAATGATTATATCCAAGGGATCAAATTACATACTGAACTTTATCCACTTTTTAAGAACCTATTTATTGAAACAAGCCCTGTTCCAATTAAATCAGCTTGTGCACAGGCAGGTATTATTCGATCACCTGAAGTGCGGCTTCCACTTTTTGCCATGAAAGAAAATAATCAGAAAATTCTTGATCATACTATTAGAGAGCTAGACATTAAAGTAATCTAATCACTGTTAATGATATTAAAAGTACTACTTAATGGATCTAAAGGGCGGATGGGGCAAACTATCACTGCTGCTGCTGCTATGTACAATGCAAGAATTCAAGCAGCAATAGACATAGACGATGATCCAGCCAATGTCATCCAGGATTGCGATATAATTATTGATTTCAGTTTCCACAAGGCAACTTGTGAAATCTTGAAACTTGCTAAAACTTTCGAGAAACCAGTAGTTATTGGGACAACAGGACATAGTGAAGATGAACAAAAAAGGATAGCAGAATTTTCTCATTCTATTCCTATTGTTATAACTGGAAATTTCTCCATAGGTGTGAACCTATTATTTTACCTCACTTCTATTTCCTCTAAAATCCTGGAAAATAATTACCACCCGGAAATAGTGGAGATACACCACTGTCATAAGAAAGATGCTCCTAGTGGTACAGCCAGAAATCTTATTGAAATGATTCAAGAAAGCCGAAATCTTGGTCCAGAATGTGTTCGCCATGGACGGCAAGGAACAATTGATGAGAGAATTCATGATGAAATAGGAGTTCATTCTCTAAGGGGTGGAGAAGAAATAGGTGAGCATAAAGTTATTTTTTCAGGACCCGGGGAACGCATAGAACTAGTACATAGAGCTGGTAGTCGACAAGTCTTTGCAGAAGGTGCCTTTAAAGCTGCACATTGGTTAATCGACAAATATCCAGGAACTTATAACATGCTGGATGTTTTGGGATTAAAGAATAGAAAAGATTAATTCTGTTAACTTTTAGGTATAATAAAATTGATTGCATCAATTGATGGCATATTGACAGAAGCAAGTCCCCTTCTTGCAGTAATAGAAGTCAATGGTTGGGGCTATGAAGTAAATATTCCCGTAACGACGATGGAGCAACTCCCTCTTGTTGGTAATCGTGTCAAATTATTTACCACGATTGTTTATCGTGAAGATTCACAAACTCTCTATGGGTTTCACAATAGAGAGGATCGTGATTTTTTTAA
>PNEW01000164.1 GCA_002922725.1 Verrucomicrobia bacterium Opi.OSU.00C
ATTTCTCTCATTTCATGACCATCTATCGTAACGACATCAAACCCATAAGCCTCAAAACGTTTCGCCGTATCCTCACTTTGTGTTTTATCAGCCATTGCATCTAGCGTAACATCGTTGGAGTCAAAGATAAGTATCAAGTTATCGAGTCCTAAATGTCCTCCTAATGAACAGGCTTCAGCAGAAACCCCCTCCTGAAGGCAACCGTCACCTGCCAAGCAGACAACATGGTAATCGATAAGTGTATGTTCTTTAGTGTTGAAATGTACGGCGGCCATCTTAGCGGCCATTGCCATTCCGACAGCATTTCCTATACCTTGGCCTAGGGGACCAGAAGTACACTCTACTCCTGGAGTGTCACCAAATTCAGGGTGACCTGGAGTCAAACTATACAGTTGACGAAAGTTACGTATTTCGTCCATTGAGATATGGTATCCGCTTAAATGTAACCATGCATAAAGAAACATGCTTCCATGGCCCGCCGAAAGGACAAATCGGTCACGGTTGATCCATCTAGGTTTTTCCGGATTATAATTTAATGTATATCCGAAAAGAACGGCACCAATTTCTGCAGCGCCTAATGGAAGGCCAAGGTGTCCTATGCCAGCAGCATTTACCGCATCCATGGCCAAACCGCGGGGCTTGTGATGCTGCATCTCTAAGAATTTCAAAATTTAAGGCAGTAGAATTACTTTTTACCTTCATCCTGAATTGTTAAGACTATTTTCACTGTCTGACGAGCATAATCAATTGTTAAATCCCAGATTTTGAATGACTAGCTAAATAGATAATTATACAATAAGGTGAAGCTGGATATTTTCCAAATTTACAATGAATGTAACTTCAGTTAAAGGAAATATCTTCTTCATCAAGTAAGCTAAAGCGGTTTGAAAGTTTGAGCTTTTTCAACTCAGCTTCAAGCTGGTCAAAATATATCTCAAATCGATCAATAACCGAGAGCGTAGAAAGAACCTTTTGTTTAACCAAAGGGTTGCTGCAAAATGCATAAGTGGCAAGGTCGACAAACACCTCGGGTTCTTTCACCTTGAGTAACTGTTGCATTATTTCCTTAGGCACTTTCCCTCCCATTTCGCGTTTATCACAAAGCATTTTGCTAAGCCGATTCATTTTTTGGTCTAAATCTTCTCTTGTCCCGGACAAAGATTCCAGCGGGCTGATATCTATTATTCGATAAGGGTTTTCTTGGATAATATGATTAACTTGAACGCGGAATAGACCTTGAAGGACAAGGTTGGATGTCCCATCTTCATTTTTTATGGCATACCCTGATAATACCGACAGTACCTGTGTCATAGGGAGGTTCAAACTGATCCGATTTTTTAGTTTGAGCAATATCAAGCCCTACAACTGCGAACAAACGATTATTTTTTAAAACGTCACTGAGCATTTGCCGATAACGTTGCTCAAAAATGTAGAGGGGCATGATCGCTTGGGGGAAAAAGTACTGTCCCGGGTAGGGTCATGACAGCGATTTCTTTCGGTAGAGGTATTCCTGCTTTAACCATGGCTAAAGAATTTTATTTTTTACCCAAATTTACAAACGAATTATTATAAATAAGTAGCTTAACCTAAACAATTTCATTTTATTTATCTAACAACTAATAAATCTCAGAATACCAATGTTGCAAAGAACATGATGAACAATACTATCATCTACGTATTTTCAGTCTTTCCATGCATGAGGTGATAGTTTTGCGGGATCTGGATCGTTTGTCTCAGCATAATATACAGCCATTCGGATAAAGTATAAACGATCCTCTGATATATTTATTTTGTTCTTTTTCAGGCTTTCATACAGCACTTCTGGTGAGCGTCCGACAAGCTCATATATTTCTCTGAGCCCTAGATCGATAAAGTCTCTTGCTATCTCAATATTAAGATTTGGGATATGCATGAATGAAGAA
>PNEW01000165.1 GCA_002922725.1 Verrucomicrobia bacterium Opi.OSU.00C
AGATGTGTATAAGAGACAATATACAATCTCATCGTTTTCTTCCTTAATCATCGCAATTTGAGCAGCGCGTTCAGTATTAAAAGTATTGATTTTAAAATCTGGCTCATGAAGTGCTTCATCAAGTAATTCCAATGCGAGTTTATAATCTTGAGTCATAACCTCCATTGAAAGCCCAAATGTATTATCGCCGATAAATTCATTGAATGTTCCCCCCACTTTTTCAATAATTTCAGCTACTTCCTCCGCATTACGATTGAGCGTATCGCGGGTTAAAAGAGTTGACAAAAGACTGGTGATACCTCTTTGCGATTTTTTTTCGTAAATTGCTCCACCTAAACTTACGACTTTTATGTGTAATTTTGGTAACTTATTATCTTGTTGAAAAATGATTTTTGCGCCGTTATTGAGAGTAAGCGTTTCAAAATCAGAGGTTCCTTTACTTTTAATAATCGCAAATTCAGACGGTTGAATCGAACCAACTGCACTCAAAGATACCGTAGTCATACAATCTTTTTTAAAATAAGTTTTTATCAACCCATTGATCTTTTCAGTTCCTAAATCATGAATCTTCTTAATATAATTACGCATATAACCCAAATCACCAACCACAACTTCTGCTGTTCCTAAACGAGATGCTTGACCACTTACAGTCTTACTTATACTAACCTCGCCTACAACTGCTTGACGTACTGCTTTATCTATCTGTTCCGAACGAATACCTTCATTTTCCAACCGAGTCAGTTCATCGAGGATCGCTCGTTGAGCGCTATTTTGTTTATCTGGATCGCAAACGTAATTGATACACAAAAACCCCACCTTACCAGGATTCCAGCATGAGACGTCAATATAATGCACAATTTTTCTTTTATCCCGAAGTTTCTGCCAAAGAATAGAACTATACCCACTCCCTAGAATTGCCGCCATAATATCGCATCCAGGAGTATCTATATGTGTTAACCCAGGTATGCGGAAGGCAATATTGCCACGGCAGACATTGACTTCTCCTTCAAGATGATCTTCACGAATACTGAGCTGTAAGGGTTCATCTGGAACATAAGGAATCGCCAATCTTTTTCGCGAATGGCCTCCAAATTTTTTTTCAATTTCATCCCGCAGCTCACTTGAATGGAAATCACCAACTACTACAAGAGTCATATTGTTGGGTACATATCGAGCCTGATAGTAAGTTAACAAATCTTCTCTTGATATTGCTTCGAATAATTCACGGTGTCCAATGATTGGATATCGATAGGGATGCTCTCTGAATACGTTTCTAAACAGTACGTGTGAAACTTGACGGTCGGGATCGTCATTTCCCATATCAATTTCTCGTAAAATTACCTCACGCTCTTTTGCAACCTCTTTTACTGGTAAAACTGAACAAAGGACTACATCTGCAAGTATATCGATAGCTACTCCAGTTTTTTCACTCGGTGTATCTATATAATAGACTGTTCGGTCGAAGGTGGTGTAGGCATTAATATTCGCACCAGCAGCATGAATCTCACGCGTCAATTTCTCCCCTGATCGTTTTTTCCGTCCCTTTAAAAAGCATATGTTCAAGAAAATGAGACACCCCCGAACCCAGAAGCAAACCTTCATAAATGCTGCCTGTCTTCACCCATACTTGGGCTGAAGTAATTTTATCTGCGTGCTCTTCTTTAAGTAAAACTGTAAGACCATTAGAGAGAGTAAATCGTTCTATTTTTTCGCAAAAAAAATCATAAAGAAACGAATCCATTCCTTCCTTCTCACTGTTACCATGATCCATTATTTATATAGAATGTGCCACAACACAACTTATGGTATAAGAAATTTAATTATCATTTTTATTTAAATTTCTATTTACGGGAAGAAAAGGTTGCACAAATGCCTTACGAAAATCATATCCTTGGCTAAAGTCCTGTTTCTGATCGGTCTCGGTTTTACCAAACACCCCATGTTCAACAAGATTAAAGACTATTTCTCCAAAATCTTCACAAGCAGTCTCTTATACACATCT
>PNEW01000166.1 GCA_002922725.1 Verrucomicrobia bacterium Opi.OSU.00C
ATGCAATATTTTACTTTCTGCCCGAACCTTCAACTTTTCCCAAGATTTCATCTTCCTTAATGAAATCAAATTATCAAGCCCGCGATAAAGGCTTAGAATTCCACCTAAAACTGTTTCCGCTACAGGAATACCAAAAAATCCTTTTAGATTAGTGATAGAGATTCCTTTTTTTTAAAGCTACTTTACTGAAAGGTTGGTAGGGTTCAAAGCCAACAGATTCCAATTGAAGCCATTGTAGGTGATCAGCCTCGTTAAGCCACTCCCCAGGAATAGAACCACTAAAGACAACATCTGCTTGTAAAAATAATGCCTTGGCTTTAGTCTCATCATACAAATCCCAACCAAAAATTAGTTTATCATCTTTAAGAGCTTCGTTAAAAATCTTTTTTTCTTTTTCATGTACATCTTCTGAGTAAATAAAAATATTCATCGATTACCAAGTATTAAAAATGTATATGACAAGTTATTAGGCAACACATTCTCATGTTGTAAAGTTTTTTAATAATTACTATTGAGTAAAAAGATCAAGGGATATCTTCGCGACCCACTTTTTTGCCCGTTTATTAATACCATCGTTTATTTTCACACTGTGCCCATCTTCGGGAAAAAATATGGCAAACCGCCCTGGTGTCATTCTCAGGCTTGTCGGTACTTCTTCGGGTGCAGGATAAAGGAGACAATCACCCTCTTCATTATATACATCTTGTGGAGTAAGTAATTTAATAGGACTCCAATCAATGATCTCGCCTCCTTCAATCATATATTGGACATCGACATAAGCGCGGTGTGATTCAAATATACAATCTCCACGAGGTTGTGTATCAAAACTTGTCACTATTATGTATAAATCTTTCCCACGTAATTCATACATACCTTCTTCAATATCTTCGGGTGTACTCTTGAACCATTCAAATGTCTCTTGGAGTGCCAAACTGCGTTTTATATACTTTATAGTATCTATATTATCAATCCTATCTAATATCATTATCGTTTATTTGTTTATTTTTATTACCTGCATCAAATATTTATCAAAACTCGCTTAACTAAGATTATTTATAAGCTTTTGAAATTCTTCTCTTTTCTTTATGTTTGTAACTAGCTGTTCTCTGGCTCCCAGAATGACTTTTTCAGGTGCTTTATTAAGAAAATTTTTGTCTGACAGACGAGCCTCTGCCCCGATGATCTGATTCTCTAATCGTATTAGTTCTTTGTTAAGCCTTACTTTTTCAGCACTGACGTCAACTGCAGAAGTGAGGTCGAGATAAATCGTACCCATACGCATTACTTCTGCAGGTGCACCATCTGGTGCCTCATTACAAGGTATAAGCTTCGAAGCACCAACTAAATGTTTTATATTTTCAACATGACTATTAACTAGTTTATTATATCCTGGTTCTACATTATAGAAGAATGTTACATCGCGTTTATTAGCTACATTATATTCAGCTTTGAGGAAACGTGCTCGAATAATTAAAGATTGAAGTTCATCAATATTATTTGCTCCAGCTAAGTGGGATTTTTCCTCAATACCTTTTTGATATATTTGGGTCCGTAATTGAGTGCTGCTTGTTATACAATAATCTTGAATAAATGAATCTGCACAACCATACCCCAAGTTATGCCAAAGCTCTTCTGTTATAAATGGAATGAACGGGTGAGCAGTAAGCATAATTTGCCTTAAAATAAAATCTTGGATCGCTAAACAATTACATCGCAGGGACTCATTTTTAATCTTTGTTTTAGATACCTCGAGGTACCAGTCACAATAGTCGCTCCAAAAAAAGCTATATATTGCTTGGGCCATCAAGTTAAAATCATAGCTATCATACCCAGTTTCTATTTGATGTATTAATTTTATAAGTTGGTTGATAATCCAGTGATCATATTCGTCAAACATATCA
>PNEW01000167.1 GCA_002922725.1 Verrucomicrobia bacterium Opi.OSU.00C
GTATTAGACCCTTTTGTAGGAATTGGTCATGCCCCTCTCGGAGCGATAAGGTGTGGGGTAAAAAAGTTTATCGGATTCGATATCAATCCAGAATATTTAAAAATCGCCAAAGAAAAGATAAAACCATTCGATTCAAATTACCAAGAATCAACTAAGTCGACCTGATATTGGAAAGGGTTCTTGTCAGCACTCGAGGGTTAAATGAACTTTTCTATTAGTATAAAAAAATTAATAGTCTCACAGACCTTCCCCTCTTACTCATATCTGGACCCAATGTCGGAAGAGCGGCTTGGCAATATCATTAATTTGCTCATAAGCTTCCTGTGATAGGGGTGGATAGGAAATATTAAAAGTTCCAGGTTGTTCTTCGACAATAATTTTTTGATCCACTGTTCCTGCCATTAAAACATCTAAATTTAACCACCACGGAGCATAACGCACGACCAATGCCACACGTCGTGAATTAGTATTATTAATTGCAATGGCATGCCACAATCGACTATCCATAACAAGAACACTACCTGCTAGACCCTCAGCATAAATCTGATCTTCGTAATCATCAAATATGTGTTCATTATCATAAGTAGGATTACTACCCCATTTATGGCTACTAGGTCTTATAAGTGTTCCTCCATTTTCTCGTGTAAAATCAGCCAACATAAAGATCGTCGTCAGATGCAAAACGACATCAGGTATTGGTTTTGCAATATAGCCAGCAGTATGCGGCCAATCTGCGTGCCAATGACCACGCTTGTTTCTCGATTCATTTATCTGTGTCGTGGTAGACGATATCCGTACATGAGGTCCAAAAAATGATTCCATGACCTCCATAATCCTCCAATCAACTGTATAATAGGCAAAGGATTGTGTATGGTTAATCGTAGTCGCAAGATAGGTATTATTGGGATTCTTAACCCCGAACATATCTGCTGCCTTGATTATGTCATCCTTTATATTGATAACTTGATCATCTGGAATAATCCCCTTTAATATGGTGTAGCCCTGCCTCTGGATTTCCTCTACTGCTTTCATAACAATCTAATATTTTTTCAAAAGTATCTTTAAAATAAAAATTTGTAATGAAGTTTTTAATCAATTTAAAATTTATAATGTCACTTACTAAAAAGATAGAGTTCACACTTAATCCCATTGTGGTCACTTTACTTTGTATGGTAAAGATGCCAAAAACTTTAAGGATTAGATTTATGTGTTAACTGATTTTAATCTCCCACAATTGTGGATCATCATGTTTTTATATAAATTATTGGGTTTTATATTTCTTGGTATTGCAGGCATTGGTGTATTTTTACCATTGTTACCTACAACTCCTTTTCTTTTGTTATCTGCCGGGTGTTTTGCTAAATCATCCAGCAAATGGCATCAATGGTTATTATCAAATAGAACATTTGGTCCTATCATTAGGAACTGGCATGATAAAAAGTGTATTTCTTTGTCAACAAAAATGGTAGCTTTTTTTTCAATATTTATTTTTGGAGGATATTCAATTCTTTTTAGTATTAACAACCTCTATCTGAAATTAATTGGGATATTACTATTAATTTTAGGGCTTTATTATATCTCTTCCATAAGAGTATGTAGAAAAGATTAACAGTAATTCACTTTTCTTATAATCCTATAAGTCATAAGCTTATCAAAAAATATTTAGGGCTTAAATTTATTGTATCGATTGATACTTAATAGATCCTGTCATATTTTATTTATTAAAGGACAATAATAAAAATACTGACTTAGATTTAACACTCACAGTTGCATATTAAAGCTTTTCACTCCACTCTTTATCATTGAACCCTACAAGATTGATATTTCCGGCCAAGAGAAAAGGTCTTTTTATCAAATTTCCATTCTTTGCGAGAAGGCTAAATGCCTCGGATGGGGTCATATTGGGAAGTTAATCTTTTAAATTCAGTGTCTGATAATCTCGGCCTGAAGTATTAAACAATTTTCGTATTTCACCTCGGTAGGTAGCAAGCATAGATTTGAGCTCTTTGATCGTGGGGGGCGACTCACGAATAGCTTTCTGTTTATATTCTATTCCCTTTCTGTCTCTTATACACATCT
>PNEW01000168.1 GCA_002922725.1 Verrucomicrobia bacterium Opi.OSU.00C
TCTTGTCATGTGTAATCTCACCAGCCCCAACAAATACTACGCACTGCATATCGTCGGCAGCGTCAGATGTGTATAAGAGACATTAGTATGTTTGCCTCACTTGCAAGTGCATCATCATATATGGCACTTCCTGGAATGGCCTACATGGAGAACATATCGTACATTGCTTTCGGGTTTATCTATGTCGTGATAGCACCATTTTTAATTTTATTATTTTACCCTTTTTATCGGAAACTCAATGTGACCACATCCTATGAATATATCGGCCGACGTTTTGGCCTGGGGTACATAACCCTGTTGGGTTAGATGCACTTAAAGCCAAAGCTCTTTGTGAGCTTGCTGCTCAAAAGGGCGGAGGGCTTGTTATGCCACCTCTATGGTGGGGAGAACATCGGGAAATACAACTTTTGGAGGCAAACCCCACAACACGTGAAGCTGTGGCTCAAAAAATGGAATTACATCCGGAGGATTTTAGTTTTGGATCGATGGGAGGAAAAACAATTGAAGAACAAGCTCATTCTTATAATGAACTTTTATTTCACATATACCAGCAGTTAGCTAACTTGGGATTTAAAGGTATTTTCGTTATGTGTGGGCATGGCCCATTGCCTTTATAATTTTTATTTGTTTTGGAACCTTACGGAGGACTGCATTTACCATTCCATATTCTTTAGCGCTAACAAGGGCTTTAGCTTGTTCTACTACATAATGGACTATCTTAGGCCATGTATCAGGGTCTAATGAAAGGATTTCAGCTGATCCGATAAAAAGAATTGACTTTAGCCGTGGTCTTGTCTCCTTTTTTATAAGCCTACTAAGCGTATACTCAATTAATTGTAAATTTCTTACCACACCTAATAGTAAGAATTGGCAACGACGCCGTTCCATTCTTGAAAGTCCGGAAGCGTGGTCAGCGATTAATGTGTTTATCTTTTGCGGCTTACGAAAATAGACTTCGCAAAGAATTACCGCCCTATGCCAACCACTTTTAGAATTAGAAAAATAGGAATTATTACTCATATTCCAGTAAAAACCACCTCCACCCCATCTAATTGACTGGGTTTAGGTATACAATTAGTATATCTAATTATCACGCTGTAAAATAGATTATGAATAAAGACGATATTGATTTGCTCATTCAAAGACAACCCAATCTTGAATCATCCCGAGAAAAACTCGAGTTGATGCAAGCAGGTAAGTATTGTATTCATCGAAGTTGGGGTATTGGCAAGATTACAGAATATAACACACAGGATAGTAAACTCATTATCGATTTTGAAGGTGGTAAATCAGGTCATGCAATGGATCCCGTATTTTGTATTGATCGACTAAACATCCTGGCCCCAGAAAGTATGATCGCTCGGCACCGAGAGGAACCAGAGGTGGTTGAAGAAATAATTAAAAAAAGACCAACTGACTTGATTGTAGAAATCCTCTCATATGCTCCTAATCAGGGTGCAACGAATACAGAATTAGAGTCACAATTAACCCGTCTTTTAGGAGAAAAACGATATAAAAAATGGTGGGCCTCAACAAAAAAAACTTCTAGTAAAGGATCCCCGGATTGCAGTACCGTCAAAAAAAAAACTGCTCCCTATATATTACGTGATGATCCAGTTACTGCAGAAGATGAAATTCTTGAGCAATTTTTCTCAACTAAAGCACCTAAAAAGAAAATTAACTTAGCAGAAAAACTGCAGGACTTATCCGTTTCAAATGAAAACCTAAAAAAACAATTGCCTGATGTTCTTATAAGTCTCACGGAGGCAATAAAGGAAACTCGACGACTCAATCCTGGGGAGCGGTTACATGGTCTTTGGGTTCGAAATGATCTCGCGCGCTATATTCACGAGGATGTCGAGATCTTGGAACCGACTTCATCATCAATGATTTACGAGAATAAAGAACTTTCTGAATTAGCTGTGCAAATACCTTCTAGTTATCACAAACGTTTCCTCGATCTTATCGCGCGCTGCTACCCGGATGATTGGGAAAAAATAATGTTTGACCTGTTAAAAAACCTGTCTCTTATACACATCT
>PNEW01000169.1 GCA_002922725.1 Verrucomicrobia bacterium Opi.OSU.00C
AGATGTGTATAAGAGACAGATATTATAGTAAATAAACTACTTAAAACTATCCTTACAGTTGAAACTTACGAGATTTTACGCTAGTCGATCTTGCTTCTTTATGATTTCATAAAACTATTATGTATTATCGGTCATAGGTGAACTAGAGGCAATAAAAAGCTTTTAACAATTAAAGGCAAAAGCTTCAGTTTATCCATATAAATAAGAGATTGTGATATCTGGTTTTGTCCATAATCATTTAAGGATTTATGAATGAACAAACAGATGTTCTTGACAAAAAAAAAGCTGCTCTTTTTTTTGCATTTGTAATCTGTAATATTAATTACTCAGAAGGATAATCTTGGAGTTAACTTTAAAAACAGCTTTAATTAACGCGATTATTATCGGTTCCGGTGGCTTCTTGGGTGCTCTCGCCCGTTATGGACTCAATAGACTAGTACACAGCCAAATGCCTCTCACAACTTTTCCTTATGGGACCCTGGTAGTTAACCTCACGGGCTGTCTTGCAATTGGAGTGGTTACTGGCCTTATCGATGTTCGTCAGGTATTTGAACTAGAAACCCGAAAGTTTATTATAATAGGGATACTCGGTGCATTCACAACCTTTTCAACCTTTGGCTACGAAACACTCGTAATGATCCGAGAGACCGAGTACCTTAGAGCCTTCGCAAATGTAGGTACGCACATCATACTTGGCCTGGCTTTAGTATGGTTAGGTTACATTTTTATAAAATCGGGATAAATCTACTAAATGACTTATAAAAGGTCTTAAACTCTTACGCATTTTTATCAGTATTATCAGCATAAAAAATAGTTTGATGATCTATTTCTATACCAATACTAATAGTTAATTTAAAAGGTGAAAACTTTACAATTGTAAACTATTTACTATACCTAATTTTCAATTATTACCTTTCTAAACAAACTGTTATGACTGAGAACGAAAAATATATTTTTGATTTACTAGGTTTTATTGTGGTGCCAAACGCATTGACCACTGAACAAATCACGGATATGAATGCGCTAATGGATGAACAAATTGAAAAAGAGTGTAAACAAGATATAAAAAAGTACAGATTTGTTGACCTGTTACACTGGGGAAAACCATACAGAGCTCTCATTGACAACCCAGTAATCGCACCTTTATTAGTCGAGTTACTTGGAGATGATTTCCGCCTCGATCATGACTACGCCGAAATATTTCGACCGGGCACTGGACCCCTCGGAAGAAAACTTCACGGTGCGCGATTTCCATTCGATCCTACGCAATATTTTAATTTCAAAGGGGGACGCATGCGAAATGGACTAACAGTTGTTGCTTATAATTTGAAAGATATTAATCCTGGCGATGGTGGATTTTGTTGTGTACCCGGTAGTCATAAAAGTAATTATCCTTTTCCTGATGAATGGCTCGACCCTGATAATGCGCATCCTATTATCAAAAAAATTACTGGAGCAGCGGGAACGGCGATCATCTTCACTGAAGCACTCACGCATGGGACTTTAGCTTGGTACGGTAAAGATGACCGTAGAACTATATTCTATAAATACAGCCCTAGATCTATTTCTTGGTCGGCGGATTACTACAATGCCAATGATTATCCGGGGTTAACAGAGCGTCAATCTGAAATTCTTGAACCACCAAACCAACGTCATCGGGAAAGAAAATTAAATAAGGATGAGCAAAACGCAGCATGGATAGGATAAATGCTTTTAAAATTAATGAATCCAGTAACTTTTCCATGTTTATGTGTCACGAAAACAGATATAGCATGAATATCCTTAAAAAAGTTGCTTCTTAAATGTTAGTCATGGGATTTAACATACAATCTTCTTTAAAATAATTTCCAGCCTACTACAGACTCAGGTGTGAAAGATTAGGTCCAAAATTTACACCACTTCAAAACCTCTCTGTTGTTGTAGATCAACCACCTGTTTCGACCTCCAAAACCTAGGTTATCGACTATTTAATAGTACAGTCAGAGTAAAACGGCCACACTAATGATTGCACCAATATAT
>PNEW01000170.1 GCA_002922725.1 Verrucomicrobia bacterium Opi.OSU.00C
GGTCTTCGTTGCCATCAATAGGGCTCCGGTGTTCACCTTGAGCATGGTAGATAAGTGCACGTTCAACTCCATGTCTGTCCATTTCAATGAGTAAATCATTTCGGTTCGGCATGGGGTTATAAGGTGATATTATAATTAGTCTACGTATACTTTTAATCCATTCAAGAACCAGAGTAATCGATGAAATTCTACTTTTATTTACATAAAACTCTTGATCTGGACGCGGCAATATTTGTAGATAACGCATTATGAGTGACTCTAGCAATCTAATGATAGTTGTTTCAAAACTAAAAAAGTACATTCGGACAAAGGGTAATATGAGTACGGGATCAAATGCTGCATTTGCTTTATCCAATATAGTCTGCCAGTTGTGTGATCAAGCAATAGAACATGCGAAAAATGATCGTCGTAAAACGGTTAAGGACAGAGATTTTACTAATCTAATTAGTAAATGACGCCTTTATCGACTTTTCTTTCAAGCAAAATTTGTAGCTTTACCCAGTGATAAACGGGGTTTGTTATTTAAATTATCACCCCCTAAATTCCCCTTAAAGTTACCTTTATTCTGATAGGTTCCTTTTTACAATCACTTAAAAATTTATTTTAGAGTGTCCAGCCCTGATCTGTGCTTCAAAACTGCAACTGAGTTAGCAAAGCTTCTTAGTGAAAAGAAGGTTTCTGCTAAAGAAGTAATGCAGGCCCATTTATCCCAAATCCATAGGATCAATCCTAAAGTCAATGCCATAATTACATTGATTGAAGAGCAGGCAATGAATCAGGCTATTGAAGCAGACAACACTTTGGCCCGTGGTGAGAGCGTCGGCCCATTGCACGGAATTCCCATTGCACACAAGGATCTTATCTCAACGAAGGGAATTCGTACAACCTCGGGGTCTCCTATTTTCAAAGATTTTATTCCAGACGTAGATGAATTGATTGTCGAACGATTAAAAAAAGCTGGAGCAATCACGATTGGCAAAACCAATACACCTGAATTTGGCGCCGGTTCTCAAACCTACAATACTGTGTTTGGGGAGACTCTCAATCCCTATGATACTACCAAGACTTGTGGTGGTAGCAGTGGTGGTGCCGCGGCTGCCCTTGCATGCGGAATGCAGCCCATCGCTGATGGCAGTGATCTGGGAGGATCATTGCGCAACCCTGCAAACTTTTGTAATGTCGTTGGATTTCGTCCATCTCCTGGTAGAGTCCCCGTTTGGCCTACACTTGCTAGTTGGTATCCTCTCTCGGTACAAGGACCTATGGCTCGTACGGTTGAAGATGTTGCATATATGCTGAGTGTGATCGCGGGTCCCGATTCCCGTTCCCCAATTTCGATTGCTGAACCAGGTCATACTTTCAACGAATCTTTAAAACGTGATTTTAAAAATGTGCCTATTGCCTGGAGCCGAGACCTGGGTTGCCTTCCGGTCGATCCCATAGTTACAGAAGTTATAGACAGTAAAAGATATATATTCGATGAACTTGGTTGCAATATCATCGATGCTGCGCCCGATTTTTCAGATGCTGATGAAGTCTTCAAGGTCTGGCGGGCTTGGAAATTTGAATTATCTTTTGGATCCTTGATCGATAAACATCGAGAACAGATCAAAGAAACAGTAATTTGGAATATTGAGGAAGGTCAAAAATTAAGTGGACCTCAAATTGGAAAAGCAGAGATAAAGCGATCTGAAATTTATCAACGTGTGAGGGAATTCATGAAACATCACGAATTTCTTATTCTTCCCGTTAACCAAGTTCCTCCATTTGATGTAAAGCAACCCTATGTTACCGAAATCAATGGCGTAAAAATGGATACTTACATGGATTGGATGAAATCTTGTTATTACATAACAGTTACCGGATTACCGGCAATTTCAGTACCTTGTGGTTTTACAGCTAGCGGGCTTCCCGTAGGAATTCAAATCGTAGGCCGTCATCAAGACGAACGTGGTGTCTTACAACTGGCTTACGCTTTCGAACAAGCAACTGCATTATGGAAACAGAAACCTGCTATAGTGGAATA
>PNEW01000171.1 GCA_002922725.1 Verrucomicrobia bacterium Opi.OSU.00C
AGATGTGTATAAGAGACAGTTAATACGGCGGCGATAGCACCTACTTGTATTATCACGATGTATGCGTCGACAGCAGATTTAAGTGTGAAAGTTTCATCTTCAACAGAATTTTTAGAAGATGGTTTTCTGAGGATGTAGTTATTAGTCTGATTTTTAAGTGGTTGTTCTACATTAAGCCCTAGCAACTTATTGGTGATTATAAGATGGCCAGTCGATGATATAGGCAAAAATTCGGTTATCCCTTCTACTAATCCCAAGATTAAAGCTTCTTGATAGCTAAAGCTAATAACATCTGAATTATTTTCATTTTCTCGTATGATAGATACCTTTTTAACCACTGGTTCGTTATCAGTGCTCTAATTGCCGGTGCTGTTCTCATGCTTTATATGGAATATTGGCGCAAGAAACATTACCCCCATTACAATGGAGGACCTGACCTTCATGAGTTAACTCCAGGTAATGCTTTACTTATCGGATTAATGCAATGTGTTGCACTGTGGCCAGGAACAAGTCGATCCATGATAACTATCGTTGGTGGATATTGCGTTGGGTTGAGTCCACAGCGTGCAGCAGAGTTCAGTTTCCTCCTTGGTCTACCTACCTTAACCTTAGCTTCACTTTACAAAGGAGTTAAGACTGGCCCTCTACTCGTTGAAGCTTTTGGTTGGGCTCCCTTTTTGCTTGGTTGTGCTGTCGCAGCATTATCTGCGGCAATTGCAGTAAAATGGTTTGTGAATTACCTAACAATACACGGCTTGAGCCTATTTGCATATTACAGAGTAGGCCTGGCGTTGTTATTCCTGATACTAGCCTCTTAGATCTTTGCTTTACAACACATTGGTTACTATCAATTTGAATTATCTAGGTTGATATAATAATTGAGCAACCCGGTAAGCACTCCCTCGGTATATTCTTGAAATATATTTATTCTTTTAGCTCCGGCAATGAAACGTAATCCCTCATAGTCCCCAGCTTGAATACGCAAGAATACTTCCTTGCTATTCATTACATAAGGTTCCAAAAAAACTACAGGACATAAGTATAGCCGGTTAGCAATCAGATTGCGGGCCCAAATATAGGGGTTATCGTCAACCCTTACTGCATTTGTCCCCCGGTAGCGATACGCGGGTAATTTAGTTTCATCGGCCATTGCTGATATAATTATACGTGCTAAGGCAATTTCTTCATCTGCTACCCCACTAAGTAATTTATACAACATTTGAAACCGAATATCATCATATGTTAACTCTTCCTTACTGTATGCCCCGTTGATTAAAACATGTAGGTGATTAGTTTCAACGAGGGTATTCTTTTTTTTGTCTGGCCAAGCTGCAGCATTAAAATGAAGTGCAATAACAAGATCCGGTTGAAATTGATTATTAATTCGATCTGCACGAGCACGTAATTCGCTTACACGATAGAAAAGCAATTCACTTAACCGTTTTAATTCATTTGTATCTATCTTATTAATTGTTAAAAGTGAAGAAGACGATTCGTTCTTTTCTAACAGAAGTTTCTCAGCAATTTTCCTTAAACTCTCGGGTCTCTCTTCCGTTGTAGGTGCAGCTGTCTTTCGGCTAAGCCAAACTATTGCCCCTAGTTCTTCCAGCCTATCTTTTAATTTCTGCGCTACAATTAATGTAAGATCACCTTCCCTTATTGGTTTATTTTTTCCGATTTTAAAGAAGCGGTTCTCCATTATAGCAAATTCACCACCAATATGTCCTGGATCAAGGACTATCCTTAAATTTTCCAGTGGTTTTTCATCTGTTCCCTTTGGTATTGAGGATCGCCGACGCCAGTAGTTAATCGGCCTTACATTTGTAGAAGCCTCATTATCTGCAAATCGTAGCAGAAAAATAGAATTAGGATCACCATTACGAGTATTAATGATTACATGGTTTTTATTGAAAAAAAATCGTATCTATAT
>PNEW01000172.1 GCA_002922725.1 Verrucomicrobia bacterium Opi.OSU.00C
TCTTCTTGTAGTAGAGCATCAATCGCCGCAGCCATTGCTAAATAAGTTTTACCTGTTCCCGCAGGGCCAACACACAAAACGATATCATTGTTTTGTATCGCATTAAGATATTTTTTTTGATTCACCGTTTTTGGAACAATACTTTTATCTTTAATCCGTATTATCAAGGGGTGGTCAAAAATGTCTTTAATTTTAAGCCCATGATCGTTGGCTACGGAATTTAATATATTTTCAAAGTCTGAATTTTGCATAACCATTCCTTGAGCGCGCCCTTCTGCAAGCATGTTAAATAATAATTCGGTTTTTAAAACATCTTCTTGATCACCGCTCACACGGAGCCAATTTTCTCGTGTGACAATGTTTACAGATAATACTTCTTCAACTTTAGATAAATTACTATCCCGTGCACAATATAACTGGTTTAGTTGACGTGGGTTATCAAAATAAAGGGTTTTTTCTGTCATTTTCCCTCTCAATTTACTAGGTCAGTATTACTAGTTAGCAATTAGCTTTCAATTTCTCCCAAGTATCCATCAGCGCCTCTGGGAGAACTTTTGTTTTTCCAATAACAGGCATGAAGTTCGAATCTCCTTCCCACCGTGGGACGATGTGACAATGGAGATGTGTCGGGATGCCAGCACCAGCCGAACATCCAAAATTAAAACCAATGTTAAAGCCATCTGGATTAAAGGTTTTTTGCAATGCCTCTTTACCTTTAACTATAGTAGCCATCAAGTCGTTGAGTTCAACTGATTCCAAGTCACTAAGATCTGCAACCTCTCGATATGGGATTGTTAATAGATGGCCAGGGTTGTAAGGGTATTTATTCAAAACAAGATAGGATTGATGTCCACGGTAAATAATTAAGGCTTTTTTATCATTACCAAGTTTTGGCAGTGATAGAAAAGGGTTACCTAAGTCCTTATCAGTCTTGGGAGCTTCGATATATTCCATACGCCAATATGCGTGCAGTGTTTCCATTTCAACTAATTTATTATTTTGTAATTGGAGAAGTTAACTAAATATCATTTATACATAAAAAAGATTAAAAGTTTAAAGTTTTCCAACTCTCCGTCCACCTCTTATTTTAAGTAAATCAAGCTCCTCATTAAATTACTAGATACTTAAATTAAGTTATTTTAAAGGAATAAATCTATTACATGATTGTCTTGGAAGCTAGATCCTAAATGAATCAATATTTGTAAACTATTTCCATGTTATGTTTTAAAATAAATTATCATATTAATATATAGATTGCTGATTGCACTTAGCTTTTTAATTATCCTATATTTGTTATATATTCGGCAAGTAGGATTGGATTAATCCTTTAAATAGAAAAAATGTCTATTCTCGATAAATTTAGTGATAATATGATATCAGGAAAGACTCATTCTTTAAGAGAGCGATTCATTTCACTTGCATGCATCTAATGAATGTTCTTCTTTTAACGTTAATTTGTACACAGTTCACGGAAATATTATTAATTTAAGATGATTTATCGGACTACATTAAAAGGACTTTTTATCTTATTTGCGCCGATGATGATCTTAGGGTTATTTGCACAAATTATTCCTGATGCTCCAGTAATTGATTTTAAATTGCCGATGTTTGGTGAAAATGGGTACAAAATTTGGGATCTACAAGGTGATGAAGGTCGTTATATCAATGCTGGGAGGATTGATGTAATTAACCTAAAATTGCACGTTTATTCTGGAGATGAATCGTTAGCACTCGATAC
>PNEW01000173.1 GCA_002922725.1 Verrucomicrobia bacterium Opi.OSU.00C
TATTTCCTCGGTAATTCTCCAAGATAAGAGTGACTTTAATTGAGTGTTGTGGATAAATAAGAAGTCCCTCGACATAACAAGGACCCTTAAAAAATCAAAATCCAATCAGCTTTTTAGCTAGCCCAAAACCGCTAGTTATCGCAAAAATGATAAGAATAATTGATGATATTATTGCCCCAATTAATATAGGGGAACTAGTACGATAAACGGCCGGGAGTTTAAAGTTCAGATAAAGAGCGACTATCATTATGAGTGCGATGGCTAAATTCACGGAGAGAAAACCGACGATCTGAATAAGTGTATTAAAAGGAATATCCGACCACACGATTACCATAGTGACGAGAAAGATGTAGAGACAGATGGCTTGCTTGACCCGAAGAAAGGACCATGTGAGCTTAGGCCAAATAGATTTAAGGAACTCATGTGTCACGCGAGCATAGATTTCTGGTAGCGCTTGTAATGATCCCCATAATGCTGCTATTATGCATATGTAGTATACCCAAACGAGTGTCGGATGTATGGTGGCCCACACGTGTGCTTGATTCGTCAATAAACTCCAGCCTTCGAATTGACTCTGAAGTGGCATCAAGACCACTGCCCCAGAGAGCATGAACGCTCCTGTAACAATAAATAGAACGAGCGCTCCCATACTGACATCCCAATGAAGGGGTGAGCATAACCGACGAAGACGGTCAACTGATTCAAGATCTTCGGGAAGATAATCGATGCGATCTCGTGTCAATGCGTGGCTACGAATAGCATCGATGTCTTTATGGCTGTTGAGCCCCCACTTGTGCATACTGACCCAGTTTGCGTAGACTATGTAAGCCATCACTGAGCCGCCGATATACCCGAATGTAGTAGCCATCGTCAGCATACGGTGCTTAACCGCGTCAGACGGAGCCCATGGGGGAAATTCTGGAATATATCCGAAATTGAATGTACCAATAAGTGCTTTAAAAAAATCAGGTCTGACCATAAGAGTGCCTATAATAGTGCCACTCACAAGAATCCCACAGATTAAAAGTTGTTGTTTTTCCACTTTCTCATACGAGAGTCTAATACCGAGTCCAAGGGCAAGCGCGATGAAGAATGAGGAAATGAGTTTTTCCCAAACGGGTTCCGAAAAAAGTGTCAGGGAAAGGTATTACGTAGTGAAACAGATCCCCACATGGTTTTGCAATGGCTACCCATCCCATGGGGGCAGAAAAAAATTCCATTAATAAAATGATTATGAGTAACCATCCCCGCGGCCCTGGAAATTTCATTATTCGGTTTCCGATCAACTCACCGCTAACTGCGGTATAGCGACCGATCAAGTAGATAACAAAGATTCCTTTGACGAGGCAGCTTAGTAATACGAGCCACAGCAGGTCATACCCGGCCCAGGCTCCAGCACTAACAACGACAATCGTTTCACCCGCTCCGATTGCCACGGACGCAACAATAGCTGCCGGACCAAACACGCCTAACAAGCCGATGAGCTTCTTCCATGACCATGGTTCAGAGAAGATTCCTTCGAGTTTGGGTATGTCGAACTTTTTCATGGTTGCTTCAGATATACATCCAATGAAGCCGATGCGAACCATCGGTTTAGTAGTGATTCAATGTGAGACCATGGTGAATAAGAAAAAAGCCATGTCGAGTTTTTTGTAATTACTTAAATCAATTGTATTTGATCGAGACAATTTATTTTACTTTATGAAGAGTAAGGGAGCTGTTAGCTAAATAGGTAAGGTTTATAATTATGTAAAACTGGTTTTTATGATATTTCGCTTCAGAATCCATTTACTGATAGTAAAGTCTCTTTTGGTATAATAATTCCAGGTGTGAGAGAAGAGTGTACACAAGGTTAGATCTCGGAGTCAGTATTTCTAATTTAATCGTTCAATATCCTTCTAGTGGCTACAGGTGGTGGCCTGTCTCTTATACACATCT
>PNEW01000174.1 GCA_002922725.1 Verrucomicrobia bacterium Opi.OSU.00C
GACATTTATATATTATGACTGACATTTAAAAAACTTAAGGATTAAAAAGTCAAAAACAGAAGATGTTATAATAATTGAAGAAATTCATTTTACTATAGATTGATGTTCTATAATAAATATTGGTGCGATACTTTACCGATATTATTTTTATCTTTATACTCAACTAATTACAATCTAGAGAAAAAAGGAAATGATAAAAGAACGTATAAAGATAGTAATACCTGGCGATGATCCGCCCCAAATCCAGGATTCAACCCACCTAGAACGATTGAAAGCCTATGGAGATTTAACCCTCTATACTGATCGCCCCAAAGACAGGATGGAAAAAATTGCTCGGGTAATTGGCGCTGAAATTATCATGAACACAAGGAGTAATATCACTTGGGGATACAACGAATTTGTTAAGTTACCTGATTTGAAAATGATTACCACCTGTTCAATTGGAATAGACAATTTTGATCTTTCTGCTGCAAAAAAACACAACATTTTTATCTGCAATCAACCAGGCAGAACAGCACCCATAGTTGCTGAACATATATTTGGTATGATGTTTGCCGTAGCAAAACGAGTTACATTCTTAACTGCAGACATGAAACAAGGTAGATGGACACGTATGGATAACATTATGTTGCGTGGCAAAAAATTGGGGATCATTGGAACAGGAGCAGTTGGGACAGAGATGGCTCGACTGGGTAAAGCTATTGGGATGAACGTGGTTGCCTGGACATATAATCCTTCCACTGAGCGTGCCCGGGCATTGGGTATTACTTACAAAACATTGGATGAAGTCCTGGCTGAATCAGATGTTATCAGTATTCATGTAAAGCTGACCGAAGATAGTCATCACTTGATTGGATCGGAACAGTTTAATGTAATGAAGAAAAACTCAATTTTTCTTAATGGTGCTCGGGCTGCTGTCGTCGACACCGATGCTCTTGTCAAGGCACTCCACTCCGGTAAATTAATGGGGGCTGGTGTCGATGTATTCGATGAAGAACCCGCACCGGCTAATCATCCCCTTTTCTCATGTGAACATGTGGTGCTGACACCTCATAATGCAGATAATACACCCGAGGGGATGGATATCCTAAATAGTGGGGCTGTAGATAACGTAATTGCATATCTCAAAGGTCATCCTCAAAATAGAGTGTGTTGATTCAATTGTAGAATGTAGATTTCAGGTCTTGGTTTGGATTCAAATGTAATTTCATATAAATTACTTTTTTCGTGATAATTAAATTAAACGTATAAGCTAAAACTTAAAACTTGTTTACGGCACTTTTAATCTTTTTACTAAATATTCTATGGAATATCGAAGAATGGGTCGTACGGGGCTTAAAGTTTCAGAGCTATGTCTTGGTACAATGTTGTTCGGAAGCACAACAAATGAGTCGGAGGCAAACAAAATATTAGATTTGAGTTTTGAGGCCGGTATTAATTTTGTTGATACTGCAGATGCATACGCAAATTCAGAATCTGAAAAAATTTTAGGTAGAATACTAAAAAAACGCCGCCAAAATATTATTCTTGCGACCAAATTTTTTAACCCAATGGGGTCGGGACCTAATGATTCCGGAATGTCGCGGGTTTATATCATGCGCGCGATTGAAGCCAGTCTCAAACGTCTCCAGACGGACCACATAGATATTTATTATATCCATCATGTGGACGTTCAAACTCCACTTGAAGAAATGCTTCATGCTTTGAATGACTTGATCCACGAGGGAAAAGTGCGCTACATTGCCTGCAGCAACTATGAAGCCTGGCGGCTAGCAACTGCCCTAGGTATAAGTAAAGTCAGTAATATAAACCGTTTTGAATGTTATCAACCACAATATAGTTTAGTCGTAAGAGACATAGAGCTAGAATTAATTCCCCTTTGTGAATATCACGATTTAGGTGTTGTCTCTTATACACATCT
>PNEW01000175.1 GCA_002922725.1 Verrucomicrobia bacterium Opi.OSU.00C
AGATGTGTATAAGAGACAGGTCTACTATTGGCCAAGAGCTAGCTAATTTAATGAAAATGGATTTTTTTGATTCTGATTATGAAATAACAAAATCAGCAAAAAAACCAATAAAGGATATTTTTGCTGATGAAGGTGAATCGGTGTTTAGGGAAATGGAAAGTCAATTTATTAATTCAGGACATCCTGATACAGGTTGTGTTATTGCCTGTGGAGGCGGACTTGTAATGGGAAAGGGGATGATTGATACCCTAAAATCTAAAGGAATCTTAATTTGTCTTTTTGCCTCAGTGAGAACAATACTAAAACGAACATCCAATAATACAAAACGCCCACTATTAAATCTTGAATCGCGCAAAGAAAAAATTGTTGAACTTCTTGCGAAACGTGAATCTACCTACCTTCAAGCAGGGACTAGAATATGCACTGATAATCGATCCACTTCAGAAATTATCCAACATGCAATATCTGTATATCAAAAACAAGCAGCAAAGTTTCATTAAAATTTAAGTATTTGATGGGGCTTTTTATTTGAAGATATTCTTTAGCTTTATCATAAATATTTCAGGAGGTTTTATTGGTTGCCCAGTTATATTTGTAAAAGCATGGCAAGTGTAACCTGTGCTGACCAAATGGCTTTCGACATATAATTCGTAATTTATTGTGAATCTAACGGTAGGCATTTCTTTTAAGAAAGCTTTGATTTCAATATTATCATCAAAGTGTACAGATTGTTTATATACCGCCTTTGTTTCAAGAACTGGAAGTCTGTATCCCTGTTCTTCTAATTTTCGATATGGTATACCCAAAGAATCAAGTAAATGAATACGCGCAACTTCGAACCAGGTGAAATAATTGCCATAATAAGCAATCCCCATCATATCTGTCTCAGCATAACGTACCCGAATTATAGAATTTGAAACAATCATTGTTGAATATCACTAGGTGGTAAAACTATATAATTACAAACTTATACTCGCATGATTTAAAATTGCTCTCATGGACAAGATAAGCAAGCAATGCTCATGCCATTAGCAGGACTTATGAAAAAATACTTAATACTGATTTCTTATTGGGGGTTTTTATTTCTGAGTTACATCCTAGGTATAACTTTGGCCGGTACTATTATTGGCGCAATTTTTTATCCATTAGCTGGGACTATATTGGGATTTAATCACTCTATACTATTTATGATTAAAAAGGGGATGTTAGACATTAGTTACTTAGCGTTTGTTTGGGCTCCAGGTGGTGCTATTGTTTTATGTTTTATAAAAGCAAAAAATAATTTGATAGACAATGAATAGATATCAGGCATTGTTTTTTTACTTATAAAACCCAATTGAAAATAAATACATACTAGTATTTAACATTAATATTAAAAAAAATAATTTTGAAAAAAATTGAAGATGAGTGAGTATCTAAAAATGGAATCTCCTATATTTAAAAACGAAACTTTACAAAAATGGATTGATGAGGTGGTGGCATTGTGTCAGCCAAAGGATATTTATATCTGTAATGGCTCTCAAGAAGAGTATGACTCACTTTGTCAACAAATGGTGGAAAGTGGTACTTTTATTCGTTTAAATGCGGAAAAAAGGCCAAATAGTTTTCTCTGTCGCTCTGATCCTGGTGATGTTGCAAGAGTAGAGGATAGAACATTTATTTGTTCAAAACGAGAAGAGGATGTTGGTCCGACCAATAACTGGATTGATCCTGATAAAATGTGGTCAACTTTAGAAAAGTTATATGATGGTTGTATGTGTGGTAGGACAATGTATATAATTCCTTTTA
>PNEW01000176.1 GCA_002922725.1 Verrucomicrobia bacterium Opi.OSU.00C
TTTAGGGGTTATCGGAGTTATAATTCCAATTATAATCTATATGTATTATGTTTATATTGAAGCATGGTGTTTAGGTTACGCAACTAATTTTCTAATTGGCAATATGGATTTCATCAAAGTTAGTGACGCAGGAGAATTCTGGGGTAACTTTATTGGAATCGAAGCAAACGGTGATGCCTTTGGTATGGGTTTTAAATATGTTGGAGGTTATCTATTTATAGTTTTTATTTTGAACTTTTTCCTTATCTACCGAGGAATCGCAAAAGGTATCGAACTATTTTGTAAATATGCCATGCCAACTTTGCTTATTATTGCACTCATTATTTTAGTCCGAGTTTTAACTCTCGGATCACCGATTAGTGAACAACCGGAAAACAGTGTTATCAATGGACTCGGTTTTATGTGGAACCCCAATAAAGTTATTCTCCAGGAAAAAAAAGTCGATTCCAAATCTGGTGATATAATCTGGGTGGACAAAAAAGAACTCGTTGGTAAAATCACGGTCGAAAAAGCACGCGCTGAAATTGTAATAAATACTAGTCAACGTTTATACGTTCGAACGATTGGAGAGCAACTCCTTAACCCACAAGTGTGGTTAGCTGCTGCAGGACAGATTTTCTTTTCACTCTCTGTTGGCTTTGGTGTCATCATAACCTATGCCAGTTACCTATCACAAAAAGATGATATTGTTTTAAGTGGTCTTGCAGCAACCAGTGCCAATGAGTTTTGCGAAGTAGGTCTTGGTGGGCTTATAACTATTCCCGCGGGGTTTGCTTTTCTCGGTGTTGCAGGAATAGCAGGTCAATCCACTTTTGGACTGGGTTTTAATGTAATCCCAATGGTTTTTTCTGAAATGCCCCTAGGTGAGGTATTTGGTTTTCTTTTTTTCTTTTTGTTATTCCTAGCCGCAGTAACAAGTTCCATTTCAATGCTTCAGCCCGGTATTGCATTTTTAGAGGAAACACTGAATATCAATCGTCGTCAATCGGTAGCCTTACTTGGGTTAATTACGGCAATGGGTTGTTTATTCGTCGTTTATTTTAGTAAAGACGTAAAAGCTCTCGATACATTAGATTTCTGGGTAGGTACTTTTCTTATATTTATCCTCGCAACGATCCAGATAATCATCTTTGGGTGGTCGATGGGATTAGAAAAAGGTTACGCAGAGGCTCATCAGGGAGCAATTTTTCATATCCCTGTTTTCTTTAAAGTAATAATGAAATATATCTGTCCCTTATTTCTCCTTACCATTTTTATCCTCTGGGTTCTTGTAAATATAGTCGGCCTCGACTTTGCGACAGGACAAAGCAAAGTCCCAATTTATGTAACTGACCTTTTTGGTGAAGATAAATCTGCGGTTGCATGGTTAAGCATTGCCATTATTGCTTTCGTTGCCTTTTTTTTCGCAATCATCGTCTCTCGTGTGTGTTGCTACAGATTACATGATATTGAAGAAAAAGGAGATGTAAAATGACTATTGGAGGTTGGATTATTCTCATAATTTCGGTGAGTACTGTTGTCACTCTGTTTACATGGTGCATATACAAGGTATTAAACATTCCCGGGGAAACTGAACACTTTTGTCCTTTCGAACAGGATAAAGACTGTCTCTTATACACATCT
>PNEW01000177.1 GCA_002922725.1 Verrucomicrobia bacterium Opi.OSU.00C
ATCCCAATGGTGTGTGAACCGGGCGACGTGGCTATGACGAATCGTCAAGTTGTACATGGTTCTTTTGCCAACACCTCACCGGACCAGAGAATGACTATTAACTTCGGATTTCACCGCCGCTCATCGGTAATTGGTCTGTGTACGACAAACAATAATCAGCAGGTGGTCTACGACGATGACTACATATTCGAAAGGTCCCGACTGATACCCCTCGCCATCGATGCTAGGTTAAAACGTTACCCCCACGAGCCACACTACGTTTACCAACCCATGACTGGTCAGGAGGAGAACAACCGCTGGAACGAAACGACAAGAAAAAGTATCCTCAAAGACTACAACGTTAGGAATCTTAGTATCTGATCCCATAATTTGAATATTCCACGGGAAAAGTTTGATATCATTACCACGAGTAGCTATATATTCTGACGAAATAAACTATTTATCGAGATGATCGACGAGAAACGAAGGGTTTCATTTGACTCAGCGGCATTGATGTACGAGGAAGTGAGACCATCTTACCCAGATCCTCTTATCGATGACATTATTAAATATAGTGAGATAAATAGTGACGACTGCATTCTTGAAATCGGTGCGGGTACAGGAAAAGCAACGGCAATGTTCGCTTCCCGTGGTCAATCAGTAATTGCGATAGAACCTGGAAAAGAGATGGCCGCTATTGCCGATAAAAAATTTGAATTTAGCTCAAAAGTTCAGATTCACCGATCGAAATTCGAAGACTGGGACAATCAGGGTAAACACTTCGGGATAGTCGCTGCTGCACAATCTTTCCACTGGATAAATCCTGCGATAAAATATCAGAAGTCAGCTGAGGTACTCAAACCTGACGGATACATTGCTCTCTTTTGGAATACTGCCTATGGGTTGGATCGTGAGATTTGGAAGCAACTCAGCGCAATTTACCAAGACTATTTCCAAAATGAACAACCATTTTATCTACATGAACAAGCTGAACCCTTGGCACCAAATAAAAACATTGAGGCTTCTATCGCCAAACGGAATAAGGACCTTAATAACTCCGGAAGGTTCAGGAAATCAAAAACATTTATATATGACTGGACTCAAGAATATTCACGCCCAGCTTTTTTAAAGCTTTTAAATACATTTTCTGACCACCGTATTTTGGATACATACATTCGAGATAAACTCTTTTTTAAAATTGGGGCCTACATTGACAATCTTGGGGGGGAGTATATCTTACCCGTACAGAAGTGTATTACACCTAGCTGAAGTCGATAGCTAAAAAACATTAAAGATATATTGAAAACCCGTCAATATACTATCCAAAGACATATTATGTATTTTAATCGGATTAATAACTCATTGATACTGCATTTTGATAAAACCAAATCATGGTGAACTCTAATGATTATTTGGATTCTTAGGTTCCTGTTTTTATTGGAAAAAACATCAATTATAAAATAATTTAAAAATAAATAGATTTAACA
Organism: Verrucomicrobia bacterium Opi.OSU.00C; assembly: GCA_002922725.1. Lineage (GTDB taxonomy): Bacteria > Verrucomicrobiota > Verrucomicrobiia > Opitutales > PNEW01 > PNEW01. The sequence goes on from PNEW01000177.1 coordinate 1,467, forward strand.
CATCGAATTGATATAACAATTAATTGGATCGATTTTAAAAAGAACTAACTATGACACAAAAGAATCAAAAAGACTACACATCGCTTGTTCCTAGATATATATTTGCAAAGACTTTGGAAGATCAGGAAATACAACTGAAGGACAACCTATTGCTTCAACGGTTTAAGGAAGCACGAAATGCTTTTTCTGGGGACCCTCACCGACCGATATACCATTATATAAATCCGGAGAATAAACTGAACGACCCTAACGGACTGTGCTACTGGCAAGGCTATTGGCATCTCTTTTATCAAGGGTATCCCCCCCGAAGATCCACGGCAGCATTGGGG
>PNEW01000178.1 GCA_002922725.1 Verrucomicrobia bacterium Opi.OSU.00C
AGATGTGTATAAGAGACAGCTCTTATATAATATACCCTAAATTAAACAATGTTTTTTCATAATCCGAGTCATAGTTCACTATTTCGCTGATTTTGAAACAAATCATTTATTGCCATTTGGTAATAGGGTGTCTTGACTGCGCCATGTAAAATTGGGTCGTCGACCGACGTTAACCAATCAAGAAGCATGTTGTTAAGATCACCTCGAATGCGTTTGTATTTGGGATCATCAGCAAGATTAGTCAACTCGCTTGGATCTTTCTTTAAATCGTAAAGCTCTAATACCGGACGTTCCTTTTGAGTTCCACCGACTAATCTAAATGGTGTTTCTAATGTTCGAATTGGTGAAAAGTTACGAATGAGCTTATGTTTAAGTGTTCGCACACACCGAGATTCAATAAATTTTCCATGGCTATGCATCATAGAAAACACCGCTTCACGTGGAGAACTCACGGACTTCTTTTGTAAAACATCGGCAAAGCTCTTTCCTTCTATGAAGGAGGGGATTGGTTGATTAAGTAGATCAAAAATTGTCGGAACTAAATCCACATTACTAACAAGCCGTTCGCATATTTCTCCTGTAGTATTACTGTACATAGGTGCTCCAATAAGCAGCCCTGTTTTTATACCACCATCATAGAGCTCCATCTTGCAGTGAGGTAGTTCTATTCCATGGTCAACAGTAAAGATGACAATCGTATTGTTCTTGCAGTGATTTTTTTCAAGCGCAGAAATGATTGTCCCAAACGCTTTATCGAGGTAGTTAACTGCCCCTTGGAGACCGGCGATTCTATTTCTTACATTCTCGTCATCAACCATGTAAGCCGGAATCTCAACACCTTGAGAATCGTCAGGTTGTGCCCCACTCCAATCGTACTTTGTACCGTGGGGGGTGTTTGTGTGTGTCTCAAAGAAACCAACTTGCGCATAAAATGGGGTGTCTTCGTGTTTCCTTTCACTTAAAAATTCAGCAAATTCTTGAGCTGTTGCCTGTGCAGTAGAAACACGCTCTCCTGTCAACAACTCTAATGGTCCACAATTTACCAAACGCAATTCTTGAAACCCCAGGGTGTCCTCATGGGAGGCTTCATGTTGGTGGTTAAAGAGTACAGTATGATAACCTAATTCACTCAAGAGATGCGAAAGATGTCGTTCACCCTTATTAAAACGCCATTGATAGGGAGGCTGAATTAATCCCATTAGACCGTTCGTCTGAGGATAGCGACCAGTCATTTGAGCTCCACGACTAGGCGTGCAAACAGGGCTAGTACAGAAGCTATTTGTAAATCTATAACCCTCGGATGCGAAGATGTCGAGATTCGGTGTCTTAAGTGTTTTATGTCCATAACAACCAATCCAATCACCCATATCATGAGTTGTTAGAAAAAGAATGTTAGGACGGCTCATAGTCTATTTCTCCTTTATCAGATAGTCAGAAGGCATCTAAATGCCAGAAAACTTAATAGGGTGGCAACATTTAAACTATTTATAGAATTATTTTTAGTTTCTAAAGCTAAAAGAAAAGATTTTTGATTCTCTAAGTTGAAACTTTAACTTAATCTCCTTATTTTTTTCTTCCTTCAAAGAAAACCCATCTTTCCAGTCTATCTTCACATCTGAAACAGTTTTTGTAACTAACTCTGATTCACCCAATTTTTTATTTTCACT
>PNEW01000179.1 GCA_002922725.1 Verrucomicrobia bacterium Opi.OSU.00C
AGGGCGACTTAAGTCTGCGAACGGATTGCAAGAAACTTGTCGATAAGACGGTGGAAGAATTTGGAACCGTTCATATCCTTGTTAATAACGCAGGATTTCAACATATCGCTCCCCTGGAAAATTTTTCTGAGGATATCTGGGATAAAATGATCTCTGTGATGTTGACCGCTCCCTTCCTTCTTACCCGTTACGCATGGCCCCACTTGAAAAAACAGCAATGGGGTCGCGTAATTAATATGGGTTCAGTGCTTTCGGTTCGTGCTTCTGCCTATAAAGCATGCTATTCGACGGTAAAACACGGGTTAGTCGGTCTAACACGTGTCACCGCGATGGAAGGCGGACTTTATGGGATTACAGCCCATACAATCTGCCCCTCTTATGTTCGGACGCCATTGGTTGAAAACCAAATAGCGGATCAAGCATCCGAACGTGGAATGACCGAAGACGAAGTTGTCGAAAAACTAATCATTGACCCCACCGTGCTTAAACGCCTTCTTGAACCAGCTGAAGTCGCAGCGTTGATTTTATTTCTATGTCATGACGAAGCCTCAGCTTTAACCGGAGCCCCGGTAATGATTGATGCCGGTATGTCCTCAGGGTAATTGAAGTAAATAATAAATCTTCGTATTTTTTAGTATCTACTAAGAAGCTTTCATTATAAATTATTTTGGATTGATCAATGATTAGTGCAATAACATCGCATTATTAGGTGTGACTCTGGTTTACTGTGCCTAACTTTTTAATACTGGCTCAATTTCAGCTTATTTACCCTCAATATTTTCTTCACAACCCGATTCAGTCGTAGTGCTTATTACTTTAATAATTCTAAAATGTATAACTAGGGTCTTGTACTTTACTTCATTCTGCTTTCTTAATTATTAGCAAAAAGAAATCATGACTTCTAAAGTAGGTGCATATAGCTATAAATTGTTACTTCAAGACTGTTTGAAAGGGATGCAAGAAATTAGTTCTAATAATATTGATATCGTCGTCACTTCACCACCCTACAATCTAGGCATTGCTTACGGTCATTATAAAGATTCGTGCGACCGTTTCCAATACTTAAATTGGTGCAAAAAATGGACCCGTGAGATAAAACGTATATTAAAAAAGAATGGATCCTTTTTTCTTAACATCGGTGCTAGTCCATCTAACCCAATGCTCCCTTACGAAATTGTCATTTTAATGAGCGAATTCTTTGTCCTTCAAAATACTTTTCACTGGATCAAGTCAATTACTGTAAAAAATCCAGATGGAGTAGAAACTTCAGTTGGCCATTTTAAACCTATCAATTCTAAACGCTATGTCACCGACTGCCATGAGTATGTATTTCATTTCACACATACAGGGAACACCCCTTTAGATCGTCTAAGTTTAGGTGTACCTTACAGTGATAAATCAAATATTTCACGTTGGAGTCACACTAGTAACCAAGATAAGAGATGCCGTGGGAATAATTGGTTTGTTCCTTACAAAACAATTAAAAGCAGGGTTATAGATCGCCCACACCCCGCAACCATTCCAATCAAATTAGCCGAAAATTGTATTAGGCTTCATGGAGTAAAAAAGAATACCATTGTATTAGACCTGTCTCTTATACACATCT
>PNEW01000180.1 GCA_002922725.1 Verrucomicrobia bacterium Opi.OSU.00C
AGATGTGTATAAGAGACAAGTATTAGAGTTTTTGTCTATATTTGGCTTATCTGGCTTTCGACCCGACTGATGGCTACCGGGCACGATCTTTGTGGGGCCAAGTTCCTCGGTCATATCGTCGAGATAAAAATGCGCGGTCGTTATGTATAATGGAAGCTGTAGCCGCGGATCCGCATGCAACTCTTCTGGCATAACTGCCGGGAGCCAATCAGCATGCAATTGTTGATCAGGTCGCCCCGGACCTACTGCCCAGGTGTGCATGCTGACGATGTGACAATCAGTGCCATGAAGTTCCTCGGCCAGCTCGATCAGTCCCGTCTTGTCGAGGTATTTAAGAAAGAGGGGGTCGCGGTTGAAGACCGCGTTGATGCATCGCTGGAAGTGACCGTCTTTTTCCGGTACCAAGTCGATGTCATAAGCTTCAGCCGATGGGTCAAGCTTCTCTGATAGTTCGCGTAGTTCGGCTACCTCATCATCATTGAGAATATTCGGAAAATATACATATCCGTCTCGTTCCATTGCGGCGACTTGCTCTTTCAAGTTAGGATATACGACAAGTGGTAGTTCGGGAGCCATTATTTCAATCCTTCCGGGGCTAACTCCCCAATTGAAGTTACTAATTTGTCTTCTGTTTCAGGTGAAATTTTTCTCGCGGTTGATGGAAGCGGAGTGTCAAATTGGTAATTCGGATCCGTTTGCTGGCGCAGCCATATTTCGCGCATCTCCTGCCACGCTCCACACAGCGTGCGTGGCTTCGGTATATCATCTGCGATTACCCGATAGAGCTTCTTTAGGTTGTAGCAAGGGACTCCGGCGTACATGTGGTGTTCAGTGTGCCAATTCATTCTCCAATAGAGGAACTCAGTCAGTAGATTGAGTTTAATCGAGCGTGTACTTTTCCGGAAATCCGAGACATTATCACGAAGGCCACAATGCTGCGTCAAACCAACAAAATAGGCCAACCAATTCGCGATGAAAGGAAAAAAGCTTACGATAAGGGGCAAAACCCAGAGTTTGGTCGCGATCGAAAAAACAAGCACCGAGCAGTGAAAAAGAAGCAGCACCCGTGACCACCGCATTGATTTACGGTGATCGTGCGGTTGGTCGATATGCAACGCATGCAACCATTCGTTGATCGGAATCTTAGAGGAGCCGACGACACCGAAGGCTGATTTGAGTGTAATGAGAATCGTCGAGATAGCTCCGCCTTTACCGAAAACACGATCGGGTTTAGAGAACAGGTTTAGACTAAACAACTGGAGCAAAAGTATAGGGCTAAAAGAAGGTTGGAGCGGCAGTAGATTTTCTCGATCTCCTTCGGGGTACATCGTGTAGCGATGGTGATAGGTGTGGCTGTTCGCATAGTCGAATGGATCCCACCAACTCAAGAGACTGAAAAGATACAAAAAGAACTTATTCAGCCACTTCGTACGGAAGACAGTACCATGACCGAGTTCGTGTGGAGCCACTCCGAAAAAGAAAGTTCCGCTAGTCCCGTGCGCAAAGAGTGTGATGGCGAACCCAAACCAATTCTCTTGTGACCAGAAAAAATAAACTAGAGTACCAGTGCATATGAATAATGCGAGGTGCCCACCGGCTTGAAACCCTGTCTCTTATACACATCT
>PNEW01000181.1 GCA_002922725.1 Verrucomicrobia bacterium Opi.OSU.00C
AGATGTGTATAAGAGACAGAAACATACCCGTAGGGCCAGGCCGTGGTTCGGGTGCCGGAAGTCTTGTTGCTTATCTAACGCATATTACCGATATTGATCCTATACGATTTAAGTTACTTTTCGAACGGTTTTTAAATGAAGAGCGTATATCTCCACCTGACTTCGATATTGATTTTTGTATGCGTCGGCGCGGTGAAGTCATAGATTATGTCCGAAAAAAGTACGGTGATGGTTGTGTTGCCAATATTATTACCTTTGGTACCTTTGGAGCAAAGATGGTAGTACGCGATGTTGCGCGTGTCCTAGATATTCCATATGGAGAAGCAGATCGTATCGCGAAAATGGTGCCTGATGATCTAAAAATTACTCTCGATGAATCTGTATCAAAAAGTTCTGAATTGCAGAAGGAAGTAGAGAATAATAAACTGGCTGCGAAAATAATCGAGCATGGTAAAATCATTGAGGGAATGGTGCGTAATACGGGGACTCATGCTGCTGGTGTAATAATCAGTGATCGACCGCTAACTGAATATGTACCACTTACTCTTCAGGAAGGTGCGTTAACTACTCAATACCCTCAACTACCAGTGGAAAACCTTGGGTTGCTTAAGATGGATTTTCTTGGACTTAAAACTTTGACTGTAATTGCTGATGCAGAGGAGAACATACGCTTAACGGCCAAAGAAAACTTTGATATTAATAATATCTCTTTTAACGACGATAAAGCATTTCAACTTATTAATGGTGGATTTACAGCTGGAGTATTTCAGTTAGAGTCTGGCGGAATGCGCAATCTTTGTCGGCAGATTAAGATCTCCAATATCGATGAAATCGTCGCTCTTATTGCTCTTTATCGACCTGGGCCGATGGAATGGATTCCAGATTACATCCGTGGTAAACAAGATCCCTCGACGATAAAATTTCCACACCCTCTTCTTGAGGAAATTTGTAAGGAGACGTACGGGGTTATGGTCTATCAGGAACAGGTAATTGAATCAGCTAAAATAATCGCGGGTTATACTCTTGGTGCCGCCGATATTTTACGCCACGCGATGGGTAAGAAGAAAATCAGTGAGATGAAACAACAACGGGCTGTATTCGTGAAGGGTGCATTTAAAACCCATGGCATAGAAAAGGAAAAAGCTTTGGAAATTTTCTCAATCCTCGAAAAATTTGCAGGCTATGGGTTTAATAAATCACATTCTGCCGCTTATGCTATTCTCAGTTATAGGACTGCTTATCTGAAGGCTAATTACCCAGTAGAGTTCATGGCCGCTCTTCTCTCCAGTGAACTCGGTAACGCTGATAAAGTTGCTTTTATTATAGATGAATGTGCCGCATTAAATATTTCTGTACTTGGGCCTGATGCCAATTTATCCCGACAAAGTTTCACTCCTGTTTATGATGAAGCTACAGGAAATGGAAGTATCCGCTTTGGGCTTGCTGCGATGCGCGGAGTGGGTGATGCGGCTGCTAGCAAAATTATAGAGGAACGAGAAATTAACGGAGTCTATCGTGATTTTTATGACTTTACTTCCCGTATAGATTCGCGATCGGTGAATAGACGAGTTTTGGAATGTCTTATAAAATCGGGAGCCTTCGACCTGTCTCTTATACACATCT
>PNEW01000182.1 GCA_002922725.1 Verrucomicrobia bacterium Opi.OSU.00C
AGATGTGTATAAGAGACATACCTCATCCCCAACACCAATTTTTATTGCGAACATAGCAGCCCGAATCGCACTAGTTCCATTATTATAACCTAAAGCGTAACTACAGCCCTGCCAGCGAGCAAATTCATCTTCGAATTTCAATGTAATATCGATATCCGACATGGCTCCACGTCTGATAACATCCAATGCAGCATTCTCGTCCTCGTCTGTAATAATAGGCCAGATAAAATTATCTGCAGGCGCAGATTTTACTATTGGTTTGCCACCTTTTATTGCCAGTAATAATTGATTTGTGGTCTTAACTTTGGCTGATGATTTTGGTTTCATAAGAATTTTAAAATTATGTTTCTTTAAATTTTCACTATAAAAATGGTGATTCACATATAGAAGATAATTCGACCCATATATTACACGAATCTTAAAGGGTCACCTCCCTCTAGGAAACCATAGTCTAATGATCATAGATTTATTATCAATTTTTTAAAATTAATTTTTTCTCGCTGAATTTTACCAGCTGAATTACGGGGGATATTTTTAAGAGGAATCCATAATTTAGGTATTTGGTGGGGTGAAAGCTTGTCAACCAAACTCTTTTTTAACTTCTCACCCGTCACTTCAGTATCATTAGGAACATAGATCGCAGTAACGCACTGCCCCCATTCTGGGTCCGGGGATCCTGTCACCCAGTTATCTTTAACCATACCAGTCGCAAACAATGCAGCCTCCACTTCAAGCGGTTCAACTTTTTCGCCTCCCGTTATAATTATTTGGTCAAGCCTTCCAAGTATATGCAAGTCTCCCTCTCGATTTAAATAGCCCTCGTCTCCCGTTATAAACCCATCATTTATAGGTAACTCAGTTGCAGGGTAATACCCCTGGCTCAGAGCCGCTGTTTTTATAATAATACGCCCCGGTAAACCTGATGGCACTACATTACCCTTTTCATCCTGAATTGTTATCTTAACGTGAGGTAAAGGACGACCAGAACCACTTCTTCCTTGAAGAAAATCCTCTGGGAGATGGGATGCAACCATCGCTGCTGTTTCAGTTAACCCATAAGAAGGGGCAAGGTTGATACCTGATGATCGCGCTTTATCGAGCAAAGTTTCACTAGTTGCTGCACCACCGATTAATACTGTTTTAAATGCCTTTAGCCATTCAACGGCATCCTCTCGCTGAAGAAGACGGCTTAACTGCGTAGGAACGAGTGAAATAAAATAATCCTTATATTCAATATCGGGAATAAATCCCTTATTGATTTGTGACCAGGAGAAGAAGTTAAGTGCCCCATCCGTTATTAAGGAACGCAGGACTTGCATGAAACCACCTACGTGATAGAGTGGAAGAACGCAGCAATTATTTATTTTTTCTTTCTTAAAATGCTTTTGAAACCCGGATACTGCTATTTCGAATTGGTCCCAATGATGCACGGCAAATCTTAAACCACCGGTGCTTCCACCCGTAGGCAACATAATGCAAGCTTCTTGATCACAGAAACTCGCCACAGGTTCTCGATGCTTACTATATTCAGCCTTCATCCTCTCAGGTACTTCTTCACCTATCAATAGATGAGGTTCAGCCAAGATAATTGCCTGAAGCCAACGATTCATACTCCAATTAGAATCACCTAAAAATATATGGT
>PNEW01000183.1 GCA_002922725.1 Verrucomicrobia bacterium Opi.OSU.00C
AGATGTGTATAAGAGACAACCCCAAAGAACATTCGGGAGACTGGGTGACAACTAACTATGAAATAGGAGACACCCTGATATTTCACTGCCTTACACTTCATAGAGCACTGCCGAATGTAACTCCTGATCGATTGCGCATATCCCTCGATAACCGCTACCAGGCTTTGGGGCTCCCCCTCACAGAAACTATGCTGGAACCTCACTTGCACAACTTCAGTGAAATTAGCTGGGATGAAGTTTATCAAGATTGGAAATCTGATGATTTACAGTATTACTGGAAAGATCTCGATTTTCCGATTATCCCTAAAGATTTTAGTTTTGGAGATAAAGGATTTGCAGAGGCGCTGGAGTTGACGGGGCAGGGAGATGAACATGCGCGTTATGCCTTATCACGGTTGATCAAACGTGATCCGACATCCGACCAGGCAAAAGCCGCCCAAGAGGTAATAAAAGAATACGAAGCCAATATGATGGGCACAGTCAATTGAAGCTTCTTATAGAAGGCTGCTGTTTATTTCATTCAGCCCCATCACCAACGCCCGTATTTTTCTAAATGCAGCATAACCCTAGTTATTTAAAGAAAAAACATAACAATGAATTTAGAAACTGCCTATATCATGGATACTTCACGGATCAAGTATGGTCCCGGTGTTACGCGTGAAGTTGGAATTGATATAAAAGATTTTGGTGTTAGCCGTGTTATGGTCTTGACTGATCCAATTCTAGCAAAAGGTGAATCGGTGTCCGTTACTCTCGAAGCATTAAAAAAAGAAGGGTGCAAAGCAATTTTGTATGACCAGGTTCGCGTAGAACCAACTGATGCTTCTTTCAAAGAGGCGATCAAATTTGCAAGTGAAGGAAATTTCGATGGCTTTATCGCCGTGGGTGGGGGGTCAACAATGGATACCGCCAAAGCGGCCAACCTTTATTCTACTTATCCTGCGGATTTTCTAACCTATGTTAACCCACCAATAGGTGTAGGGAAACCGGTCCCGGGACAACTGAAACCATTGATCGCGATACCGACCACGGCGGGTACTGGCAGTGAAACTACTGGTGTTGCTATATTCGATTTAAAGGAAATGCATGCTAAAACAGGAATCGCTCATCGAGCACTTAGACCCGTTATGGGAATAGTGGATCCCCGTAACACACGTGGCTTACCAAAAATGGTTACCGCTTGCACAGGCCTTGACGTCCTTAGCCATGCCCTGGAATCAATGACCGCCTTGCCATTTAATGATCGTCCCGCGCCTAAACACCCAAGGTTGCGACCAGCTTATCAAGGGGCCAACCCCATTAGTAATATATGGTCGGGCCAGGCAATAGAAATGGTTTATCATAATATTGTCCGCGCAATCAATGATCCGAATGATGAAGAGGCATGTGGAAAGATGCTCTTGGCGGCAACCTTCGCCGGGATTGGTTTTGGCAACGCCGGTGTCCACTTGCCCCATGGTATGTCCTATCCAGTCTCAGGTATGGTTCGGAATTACATTCCCGAAGGTTATCCACCTGAATACCCGATTGTTCCTCACGGCATGTCGGTAATCCTCAATGCGCCGGC
>PNEW01000184.1 GCA_002922725.1 Verrucomicrobia bacterium Opi.OSU.00C
GAAACGGTTTATTACTGGTTAGCTATAGCCCAATATAGTTACAGTCAACTTCCCCTATTTCTTGACTTCAAGGAAAATAAAGCTGGTGATGAATGGCCCAATCAAAAACGCTTTATCTCTCTCAGAGAATGGCTTCGCAGTCGGCAATTTATCCCAATAGTCGCTTTAAAAGCTGAATTAGATCAAAATATTTCTTTACGATCATCTATATATCAAAGCGATGGAAACAAAATAAGATTACAAATTCATTTTGTACCTCAACGCAATGGCAATGTTTCTGTTTGTTTTATCTTTACCTCACTTTTAGAGAATGGGAGCCGTATAATTACGGATAATATCTTTCAACCTTTTGGCGGGTTTTATCCTGAAAAATGGCATCTCGTTCGAAAACCATGGGTACGATCACTAAATAGGCTTTTTATGCGACATCACAGGCGTATGGTAGAATATGGTGGCGTATTTGTTCCCTGGGATGATGATCCTCTTTACGATATTAATGACCAGCAACGACACCTAGAACGTATAAATATTGAATTGGGATTTCTATTCCCACGCGAACTTCAAGAAAAACACGGCAAAATCACCTGGGAAGGGCGTTATCGAGTTTGGAAGGAACTTTGGCTACTGAATTTTTTGGGCATTGCTCATCATTATTAATGCATGCTCAACCTTTTTGTTATCACCCTCCAATATAAGACATTTCAACTTTAGGGGGACGTATGGAATTTTCACTGTTGCTAGTACGTAACTCAGAATAACGGTCAGTTCGACTACTCCAGACACTTTTTAGAAGCATTAAAATGTCCTCATCGGTTTTTCCTTCTCGCAACGCAGTACGTAGATCCTTTCCTTTATCTGCAAAAAGGCAGGTATATAGTTGGCCATCCGCCGTTATCCTTGCGCGGGTACAATCGCGACAAAAAGGAAGTGTTACTGAAGCAATGATACCGATTTCTACATTTGTTCCAGTATAGCGATAACGTTTAGCGACTTCTCCCCGATAGTTGGGTTCTATAGGTTCCAAGGGAAATTCTCGTTCGACATCGGTGACGATCTGTTTGGCTGGGTAAACCGCGTCCATTTTCCAACCGTTATGATTTCCCACATCCATGAATTCTATGAATCGAAGTGTGTATCCGTTCTCTTTGGCATAGTGGGCCATCGGTAATACTTGTCCTTCATTTACGCCTTTTTCAACCACCATATTGATTTTGACCGATAGTCCTGTAGCGGAGGCCACTTCGATTCCTTCCATTACCCGTTTTACTTCGCCCCCACGGCCATTCATTTTTTTGAAAATTTCATCATCAACAGCATCCAAACTCACCGTAACCCGTCTTAGACCTGCAGCGTGTAGGCCTTCCGCAGTCTGCCCTAAAAGTAAACCATTGGTAGTCAAGGCTATATCATCTATGCATGGAAGGCGTGAAAGGTATTTGACTAAACGGTCAAGATCCTTCCTTATTAAAGGTTCTCCACCAGTTAGGCGAATTTTTCGTACACCGCAGGCGGAAAAAATTTTAGCCAACCGTGTGATCTCTTCATAAGTAAGCAATTCACGTTGATTTAAAAATGCATAATCGCGACCAAAAATTTCTTCTGGCATGCAGTAAGTACAACGTAAATTACATCTGTCAGTAACAGATATACGCAAATCGTGCAGCGGGCGATCTAGGGTGTCGATAGGATGAGTCATA
>PNEW01000185.1 GCA_002922725.1 Verrucomicrobia bacterium Opi.OSU.00C
GTAACTCAAGATTATGATGAAGCTTTAAAGTGGTTTCGAAAAGCAGCTGAACAGGGATACCTCAAAGCCCAAGTCTTACTTGGGGGAATGTATTATTTCGGCAAAGGGGTAACTCAAGATTATGATGCGCGTTTTTTTAAAACTACTCGGTTTAGAATCCTCCGCAAGGCTACAACCGGAAGCCTTTTGGGTTCAAATTTTACAAAGAAGATCCCCCAAGGTTGATTTGTTGATAGCGGACGTAACCGTTTTATCTCTTGTATCTTTGCTGCATTCTGAATATCGATTCCCAACTCTTCAGCGGTATAGTCGAATGTCAGATCTTCGAAGTCGTTAGTTTGAATAGGCCAATCGAGTTCATCACGAAGATATTTAATTAAGGAGGGAAACGTTTTTATCTCCTTAAGCACTTCTCGGTGATTTAAAGCCATTATTATCCTTCGTTTATTTCCATCCAGGATTTTAGTAACGGCTTTACGTTTACTGGAGCATCAACTCGTTTTAGGTAAGTATTCTTAATATGCTTTTCGATCTTTTTACGAATGTCGATGAGTGTCTTCTCCTCGCTGGTGCACTTGCGTGGTGTGTTGGGTTTTGAACGTATGCTGGAGACAATTTCACCCGGATCATCAAGGATTGTATCTCGATCAATATCGTAAAGATACCAGCGCGTGGTCCCCGCCTCTTCGGTGAATTTACCTACATCTTTGTCGAGGGCAGGCAAAGTGTAGCAGAAGAAGACACCACGAGCGCCTTTAGCCGGTCGCTTACGTCCGCTAAAGATGGCACTGGGTAGGCTACGCAAACGCTTTTCCAATTCGGGATCGGCTTGAAGTAAATCCTGATATTCAAGATGCATATTTTCAACAGTAGTACGGGTCCCTTCATAAGCCGAGTTGAACTCCTTAAGAGCCTCATAGTCATCCTCTGGAGTGAGCAGCTTCTTACCCTCTATACCAAGAGTGTCCGAGATTAGTAGGGTCTTTTGCGTGACCCTGGTGTAAAGGGTGAGGATGGCATTAAGTTCATCGGGGGGTAGGAAATTCCAAAAACTCACCTTGCCACGGGAGGAGGCAAACTCTGGGTGGTCAGCAACAAGTCGCTTTTCAATCTCGGGATTCAAGCGTCGGTCCACACGGCCAATGCGTTGCATCAAGCGGACAGGGTTCCAGTGGATGTCGTAGTTGATCATCCGCGAAGCGTCCTGCAGGTTAAGCCCTTCTGATAGGACATCGGTGGAAATCAGAACGCGAATCTCCTCACGACCAATTTCGGCAAGATCGGCCGAAGACCTATCGTTATAATAGGGTGAGAATCGCTGGATGACATCGGCACGTTTGTCCGGGGTCGCACTGTCAACCTGGGTGACTCCGTCGATATCGGCCCTGTAGAGCTGGCGTTTAAGGTAGCGTGCGGTGTCCGCAAATTCGGTGAAAATCAGGATCTTCTGGCCCGTGAGTTCCTTGGAGTTAAGCAGCCGGATTAGCTTCTTAAGTTTATCGTCATTCTTGCTGTCTCTTATACACATCT
>PNEW01000186.1 GCA_002922725.1 Verrucomicrobia bacterium Opi.OSU.00C
AATGTGGTAAAATTGAATGTGACTGATCTTGGGTAATTTGCCGTACCCGAGTAAAGAGTAAATCAGTCGTATATATTTCATTATGCCCTGACCGATCACCGACAAACGCAAGTTTCCCGGAAAAAAAACCCTGGAACACCAAGTGTTTTTAATACAGCAAGATCTGCAGCACGTAGAGCTGCCTCTTCTCTGTCACTACCAGATACTGTCTCTGTGTACTGAGTTTTTAAAGGTTTACCACTTTCAATCGCTAACTGTATACGATCTGCTCCGACAGGTATAAAGCGAAAAGTAAAGTTACTTTGTCCCTTTGGTTTAATAGCATAAGCCCCGTGAAGATTAAAAGCCTTAACAATACGATTTTGAACTACCTTATCAGAAGAGATAATTGATATTAATTTAATCTCACGGTTACTTTGACGAACTATCTCTCCCATATTAATCTCTCGGTTTTGCCCTATTACTAAGGTAGATGTAGAGAGCAATAAAGAAACAGTTGCTAATAATATAAATAGAACCCTCATGATTTAAACAAATGGGTGATTAAGCATAGCAAATCCGAGAATGCAATAATTAACTTAACCGTTGCCATATGGATACAGAATATCTTTGTTAGTCAAAAATGGATACCTTAATTAAACTTTACATTCACTAAAAAATTGAATCAGGAAACTATAAAATCCGCTCTCAAAAAAGTTAAATATCCAGGCTTTAGCAGGGATATAATATCATTTGGGTTATTGCGTAATATTAATATCCAAAATCAAAATGTAATTGTAAACCTTGAAATTAATAGTCCCGACCCTAAGTTGCCACTAACCCTTAAAAAGGCAGTTGAAAATGAGCTACTGATGCTAGACAAAATAGGAGAAATAGAAGTTAGGATCAATGTTAAGTCGCCGACTTCATCAGCTAATAAGGAAACCGGTAAACTAGATGTTAATACTCAATTACAAAAGGTACAACGGATCGTAGCAATTGCTAGTGGCAAAGGTGGCGTTGGTAAATCTACTTTTACGGTTAATCTCGCCTGTGCATTAAAGGATACTTTATCCCACCTTGGTAAATCTAACAAGATTGGTATTATGGATTGTGATATCTATGGGCCCTCTATACCTTTAATGATCGGTATAAATGACCAACCTAAAATTGAAAATAATCAGATTCAGCCGTTAGAGAACTTTGGTATTCGTGTAATGTCCATGGGATTTTTAATTGATGAAAATACACCTGTAGTCTGGCGAGGTCCAATGGTAACACAAACAATCACGCAATTTGTCAATACTGTGCATTGGGGTGAACTGGACTTTCTTCTGATTGACCTACCCCCAGGAACAGGAGACGCCCAGCTGACAGTAGTTCAAACTATGTCCCTTGATGGAGCGATCATTATAACCACGCCACAAATAGCAGCATTTAATGTAGCTCGTCGGGGTGCAACGATGTTTGGAAAAGTAAATGTTCCAATCTTGGGTGTAGTTGAGAATATGAGTTTTCTTGAACTCCCACAATCCACTGAACGACATTACATCTTTGGTCGAGGTGGTGGGGAAAAAACCGCCCTTGAATTGGATACGAAGTTATTAGGACAAGTACCTCTTTATGAAGGAATTCGTGTGGGATGTGATAATG
>PNEW01000187.1 GCA_002922725.1 Verrucomicrobia bacterium Opi.OSU.00C
AGATGTGTATAAGAGACAGGCCAGTAATTTTCCATTGGCTTTTTCTGCGGCAGGTGGTGATACAGCTTCAGCTTTGGCTGCAGGTTGTTCAGTCATTGTCAAAGCACATTCCTCTCACCCGGGAACAACTGAACTGGTTGGTAGAACTGTGAGAAAGGCTGCCGATGTGACTGGTATGCCAGACGGGGGATTTTGATTTTTAAGGGTCCTTGTTATGTCGAGGGACTTCTTATTTATCCACAACACTCAATTAAAGTCACTCTTATCTTGGAGAATTACCGAGGAAATAATGATACACGAAAAACGGGTTGGTCATCACCTTCAACCATGGCAGGAAAACAGTTTTTCACGCTGGAAGTTATGGATGAGTAATGGGGTTTAAATTTAAGTATTACTACACAGGAATCATTAGATGCAATGTAATAAATTAGTCCACAAAAGGACTTTAAGGTTACATGCCATTAGTATCCTATATAATGTCTACTCCATCGTGAGTAATTTGACCGTTAATCATACGTGATATATTCAGCGGATTGTCGTTTTTTAGTTCATCAGGCAACAATGATTGAGGGCAATTTTGATAGGCCACAAGTCGGGTAAATCGATCTATAGCATAAGTACCAACAGATGTACTACGCCCATCTGAAGTAGCAGGAAACGGTCCTCCATGTACCATAGAAGAGCAAACCTCAACACCTGTAGGAAACCCATTAAATAAAAGGCGCCCGACCTTGCGTTCTAAAATTGCAATTAATTCCGTATGCTCATTTAAATCCGCCTCAGACCCATAAACGGTAGCAGTAAGTTGACCAGTCATATTCTCGGCAATCTTCAGCAGCTCATCCTTTGAAGTATACCTTATCAAGGTCGTTCCAGGTCCAAAAATTTCGTGACTTAAGCTAGAATCATCAAGAAATTGCATAGTGGTCACTTGAAAAACTGCAGTGGACCCAAGGCAGGGACCAGATTCATCATCCATTTTGGATGAAACTATAACCTCCACATTGTCATTGTTTTTTCGTGAAGTTACTCCTTCGCAATAAGCCTTTTGGATTGAACGATTAAGCATGATTCCATCACCATGTTCTCTCATATATTTTGCGAAGTTTTCTTTAAATGCATCACCTTCCCTACCTTGTTGTACCATAACTAAACCAGGATTTGTGCAAAACTGTCCCACCCCCATTGTAGTCGATGCATAAAGACCACTGGCAATTGAACCGGATTGCTCGGTAAGAGCTTCCGAAAGTATAAAAACTGGGTTGACGCTACCCATTTCAGCATAAACTGGAATCGGTTCAGACCTTTTAGATGCCAGATTCATTAGCGCATTACCACCGGAAGTGGAACCTGTAAATCCTACAGTTTTAACACGAGGATGGCTGACAAGGGCTGAACCTACGTTACGGCCACTGCCGA
>PNEW01000188.1 GCA_002922725.1 Verrucomicrobia bacterium Opi.OSU.00C
AGATGTGTATAAGAGACAGCCATTACCCTGTAAACGGCGGAGGTATTTTTTACATACCACAGGTTCAGTGGGTGACATCAAAACTTGGCGAATGAAATAAATCATTCAAGATGATGCCCAGCATCTTCAGACGCAACCGAGTGATTACCGATAGCCCCGATTTATTGAAAAATATTATCGCGATGATATTTTAAATAGGACTTTTGGCCATCAGTAAAATGACCAGCAACAGTATTTTTATCGATGTTCCATGAATCTAACACCTCGGAATCAAGTAATTCTGAGACTAGAAGGCCTCCTTGGTCATTGAATGAAATAAATCCTTTGTCGAACAGGTGATCTACATGGGGAGCGAGCAGGAAACCATTATCTCCATCAAGACGTTCAACGTTGCTTGATTCTCTCCATGGTTTAATGTGACTAGCTCGGAGATGCTCTTTTAATTGCAAACCGGTAATTCTACATCCAGATTAGATTCGCTCGACGTTGGAGCGGAATCTACCCTGACCTCTACGCGCTTTTACAAGCTGTTCCTTTTCTGTTTCAGTGATATTTTCACTCTTTATTAACTCATGTTCCGCTTGATCATCCCTCAAACGATTGATGAGTGAATTTTCACCTATAAGAGCATTTAAATTACTCGCAAGTTGCTTCGAGACTAGAGACAAATATGCAGCCTGATTACCGTTTCCATTCGCCTGTATTGGTGGATATTTGGCAGGTAAGAGAGGTGCTATTACATCCATTTTATCCTTAGGCCTGAATGGCTTTCCATAACGTTCAAACTTTACAGACACATACCAACCTTCGTTTTCCCAATTATCACCGGTTTTACCAAACTCTTCTGGCTTTCGATACGAGGAGGCTCCTGACATAACCACGCCTACAGCCTGTATCTGTCCATAAGCAAATGAGTAAACAATATCCCCAGCCTTTACTCGGGTCATATTATCGTAGAAATGACTTTTACCACCGTTTTTGTTTGTTTTGGGTGACCACATGTAGCCCCCACCGAATTCCTGTTTAAAAGTCTGCCTATGATTTACCCACCAATAATTCATCAGAACCTCCCTTTAAAACGTACTTTTCAATTACTGGTATGTCTGCAGCCGACCACTTCAGGTTGCTACACTCTTCGATCGTAAACCATCCTGCATCGGCATGTTCTCGTAGTGTGAAAGTTTGAGAACTAGTACTACAAATGATTGGAAATAATCTAACCTTAAATTTCCCATAATCGTGTTCGCAAGGTTCCAGTTCTTCCTCCGGGGAAACGTGCATTGCTAGTTCTTCTAGCAATTCTCTTTTGATAGCTGCTGAGGGAGTCTCGTTTAACTCAATTTTACCCCCTGGTAACTCCCAACAATCAGGCGGAAACTGATCGGTCCGTCGCTTTGCTGCAAATATTTTATCTCCGTTTTTGAGA
>PNEW01000189.1 GCA_002922725.1 Verrucomicrobia bacterium Opi.OSU.00C
AGATGTGTATAAGAGACAATCTCTATTGTGAGCATGATGAAGATGAAAGATCTGTACGCATGATTCGTATGAATGAATTTAAACTCATATGGTACCCTATTGGAAATTGCATTCAACTTTTTGATCTTAAAAATGATCCTCAAGAAATGTACGATATCAGTAATGATTCATCCTGTATAACTATTCGTGAACGCCTGACTAAGTTACTTATCAAAAATCTCTATGGGAATGACTTAAATTGGCTCGACAAAGGCAAATTAGTTGGAGAAAAAAATAGAAGCATTAATGGCCCTTCTGCACCCGAGTATAAGCCCCGCCGTGATTTGAATAATCAACGTGGGTGGCGTTAATTCACTTTTTACCTAATCGATCACCCATGTGCGCATACAGTTCAAGCCCCTCTGCGCTGTTTTTAAGGAGATCATCATCCAATTGAATTCTTTTTTTTTCGAAAAATGTAATTACCACTGATCCGCCAAAGGAAAAATAACCTTTTTCGTCACCCTTTATTATTGGGATATTAGGATCATAGGTATTGATGATAGATCCGACACAAGTAGCACCTACTTCCAAGATTAATACTTGGCCAAAATAATCACTATTCAGGCGTGTTAAAACTCGTTTATTCTCAGCCAAAATATTAATATTACGTCTTAGTGCGATAGGATTTACTGAAGAAAGGGAACCGTTTATTGGCTGCGAATCACCAGGTGTTCCACTTACAGGAAAGTGAAATCGATGATAATCTATTGGACAGAGTCTTGATATAACTATTGTACCATCGCGAAATCGTTTAACCAGTGAATCATCATTTAAAAGCCAATCAATTTTGAGAATTTGTCCCTTAACAAATACCCCCTTTATTTGAGAAATATCTTGAAACCCCAAGTGTCTACCATCCGCAGGAAAAACTGCACTTTTGACTGCATTGTCAATTGGCCTCTTCGTGCGTTTAATTGTTCGACAAAAAAACTCATTAAAGGTATAAAAGCTTTCAGGGCTACATTCAAATTCGTCAATATCAATATTATATTTACTAATAAAAGGTAATATCATTTTTCGGCTGCTACGGCGTTTCATTCGCCAACCATACCATTGTGAAAAGCAAGCTCGTTTGACCAAGGCCCAGTTACTTATCTTTCCCCATGGATTAGTCGTAATCCAATGTAAATAGCGTTCACCGTAAATATTTTCTTTCTCAATTTGACCAGAATAACGATTAAAAAATGATGTCAATCGTGTCTGAAGAATAGCGCTATGGTTCGAAACTTCACCAGCCATTTGTCCTTGAGACAAGGAATAAGTTTTCAAGAATTCATTTGCATAACAAAATATATGGTGAGCAGATAATGA
>PNEW01000190.1 GCA_002922725.1 Verrucomicrobia bacterium Opi.OSU.00C
ATACCAGACAGCGTCACCAGCATTGGGGCTTGGGCCTTAGGAGGCTGCAGTAGCCTTACGAGTGTGACGATTGGCAACAGCGTCACCAGTATTGGGGATTTGGCCTTCGCTGGCTGTAGTAGTCTGACGAGCGTGACGATACCAGACAGCGTCACCAGCATTGGGGATTCGGCCTTCAGGGGCTGCAGTAGTCTGACCAGCATTACTTTTTGGGGAAACGCTCCTGATATCGCCGATTATGTTTTTTGGGATGTGCCCGAGAATGCTAAAATATTTATTAATTCGGGCGCAACTGGTTTTGGTGGAACGCTTGAAAAGCTGCCCGTTGTTATTGAAACGAAAACAACCATTCATTTAGATGGCGAATATTCCAACGGGAAAGACGTTGAAAAAACTAAATCTGCAATTGTAAAATTATTCACTCACTTTCCACAAGGTGAAATCTTTTACACCATAGATGGGGCTCAGCCAACGTTCACAAGCAACGCATATCTAAAGCCATTCGAGTTAACAGAGTCAGCTACCATTCGTGCAATCGCCTATTCAGCCGATTTTACTGAATCAATTGAAGCAGAACCAACCACCGTAACAATCTTACCTACTTACTGGTTGACTGTAAGTACCGTCGGTGGCGGCAATGTAACCATTGATCCGCCTAATGGCCCATACCCAGAAGGCACAGAAGTAACCGTTACGGCAAAATCGGAGGGTGTGTGGGAGTTCATAGGTTGGGCTGGTGACTCCTCAAGCAGTGAGGCGACCATCACAATTACAATGGATGGTGCGAAGTTACTTACGGTCAGATTTAGACTCTTAACTAATTACTCGATGGATGTAAGTACTGTCGGTGGCGGCAATGTAACTCTTGATCCGCCTAATGGCCCTTACGCAGAAGGGACAGAAGTAACCCTAACAGCAACACCAGAAGGTGAGTGGGATTTCATTAGATGGTCAGGCGACTCCACAAGCAGTGAGGCGACCATCACAATCACAATGGACGAGGCAAAGGTACTTACGCCAACCTTTGGAACTGACGTAACTGTGAATGAGATCGGGGCAGGCAAGGTTGTTCAGACACCATCAAACCCTGTGCCGTATGGGAGCACTGTTACCTTCACCGCTAAACCAGACATCGGACATTATTTGTTTCGTTGGGCAGGGGAACAAAAAGGAAATCGAATCAACACAGTTTTGCTTTTGTTGAACACAACCCCGTCCTCAGAAGAATATTTGGTGTTACCTTTGCCTACCTCAATGCCTGTCTCTTATACACATCT
>PNEW01000191.1 GCA_002922725.1 Verrucomicrobia bacterium Opi.OSU.00C
AGATGTGTATAAGAGACAGGGTTACGCCCACCGTGTGTGTAAACGCGCCATTTATCTTTGGAGGGTTCACGCTTTGCATCAATGGCAACGACGATACATTGATTACCAAACTTGCTTGCTGATTCTAGAACCAGATCTGGGGTTTAAGACGGCAGCTGTATTCAGACTTATCTTGTCAGCTCCGGCATTTAACATCTGTCTAATATTATTAAGGTTCCGCAGTCCGCCACCTACGGTTAGGGGCATAAAACATTTTGAGGCTGTTTCCTCTACGACATGATGCATGATTTCCCTTTCATCACTGGAAGCCGTTATGTCAAGAAACACTAGTTCATCAGCACCTTGTGCTTCATATTCTTTTGCAGCTTCTACAGGATTGCCAGCGTCACGCAAACTCTTGAATTTGACTCCCTTAACAACACGTCCCGCACTTACATCAAGGCAGGGTATAACTCTTGCTGAAAGCATTAATTAAATTTAGCTGTTTTCCCCAACAAATGTAATATCAGGTTGGAAAGATACAGTAAGTCGATACTGTTGGTTGGGGCGCATAATGAGTGCCTGATCACGTATCAATAGCTGCATATAATGTATATTACCCCAGTAAGTTTTATAGTTTGGTTCATTGGTGACCATTTCAGGTTTCTGCCAAATAGCTTGAAAATCATCTTTATGTACTTTGCAACGTAAGCCTTCTCGGCCAAGCTGATAAGCGTTACGGGATTGGTAAGTTGAGTGATTGGTGGCAATTGCAAAGACATAGCGCATCTGGTCCATCTGGATTTGGTTTTTAACTTTGAATATGAAGTCACTTGTAACTTTATTGCCGGAAAAAGTCCAAGAAACCTTTACACTGCCTAGGCCAGAAACAATCTTTTCTTCTCGAGTTATGAGCTCGGGTTGTTCAAACCTAAAATAGAAAGAATTTCGCAGACCTAAACCAGTGATGCACCGGTGTCCGTAAAAAGAAGGAACAATAACTTTATCCCCAAAAGTCAATTCAGGGATCATGATAGGGGCATAATTATTGACTGGCCAATCGAAAATACCTGGACTATGAGGAAAGGAAAGTGAATCTGAATTACGATGTTTCCCTTGCCCAACAAGAGGTAAATTAATATGTAATCCACTATCAGGGTCTTTATAAATAAATACACCGCGTTCTCGACGATTATCTTTATCAAAAACAACAAACCGGCCAGTAGCCTTTTTCGGTAAAGCTTTTGCATCCATTGAACCACCGATTGATTTTGCCAGACGAGACCATTTGCAAAGTACATAAAGATGATTTTCAAGC
>PNEW01000192.1 GCA_002922725.1 Verrucomicrobia bacterium Opi.OSU.00C
AGATGTGTATAAGAGACAGCCATAGTACTGACCAATACATTGATGACCGAGGCAGACACCAAGGATAGGGATTTTTCCAGCAAATGCTTCAATCATTTGTATGCTGTTGCCTGAATCATTAGGTGTACCGGGTCCAGGTGAAATAAGTATATGTTTTGGATTGAGTGTCAGGGCATCATTGATCGTAAGTTCATTATTACGTACCACTTTTTGTTCCACTCCAAGCTGACCAAAATATTGTACCAGGTTAAAAGTGAAGGAGTCAAAATTGTCAATGACCAGAAGCATTTTTAAAGTTTATCCTGTTAGTGATCAAAATTATAGTCAAGCCTGAGCGATGACTGCGGTGGGTAATTATAAAAACAGAGAAGTTCAGTGAAATAGGATTGTGTGATTACCTCCTATTCTACTTGATCTTTTATTATTGGGTGATCGAACTTCCGATTATTACTATTTTATGAAGGATATATTTCAGGTTAAGTATTGCGATAAAAAGACCGATGCTCGCTGTGGGCATCTACATACCTTACATGGTGTAATCGATACTCCGGTATTTATGCCTGTGGGTACTCAGGCTACTGTAAAAGCGATGACGCCGACTCAGCTTTATGATATAGGCAGCCAGGTAATACTAAGTAATACTTATCATTTAAATCTCAGACCAGGTTCTAAAACAATAAAAAATTTGGGTGGACTTCATCAATTTATGAATTGGACGGGGCCAATTTTGACCGACAGTGGAGGATATCAAGTTTACAGTCTGGCAAAAATGAGAGAAATTACCGACAAGGGAATTGCCTTCCGCTCCCACTTAAATGGCGACTACATCTTTCTCGGACCATTAGAGGTAATGTCCATACAGCAAGATCTTGGATCAGATATTGCAATGGTTCTCGATGAGTGTCCGCCGTATCCATGCTCAGAGCTTGATTGTCATGGTGCAGTTAACAGGAGTGTGCAATGGGCAATGGAATGCCTAAGGATTGCACAAGAAAATGGATTTTTACAATCGGGTAATCTATTGTTCGCCATCGTACAGGGTTCAGTTTATCAAAATTTACGCCGGAAATGTGCTCTAACGCTTGTAGACCAAGAATTTTCTGGTTATGCTATTGGCGGTGTTGCCCTTGGTGAAGAGGAGAATAAAATAATAGATCAAGTAGGGTGGACAATTCCTTTATTACCTGAAAATAAACCGCGCTATGTCATGTGC
>PNEW01000193.1 GCA_002922725.1 Verrucomicrobia bacterium Opi.OSU.00C
GATTAAAAGTATACGTAGACTAATTATAATATCACCTTATAACCCCAAAAGTCGGCGGGCATTCCCTCCAAGAACTTGACGCTTAGCTTCATCTGAAATTTCTGCGGTAATGATTTTTCGATTTGAGCACGTGGATCCATAACTGGAATATCTGAGCCATAAAGAACTCGATCTGCCCCTGCTTCATTCACTAACTGTTCAACTACACCCGGTGTGCGAAAAGTTGAGCATGTTTCCAAATAGATATTGGGGTGGGCTTGAGCTCCTGCAATAGCATCCGCTCTTTCATTCGCGACATTCCCTGAGTGCCCCGCAACAAAAATAGCCTGAGGATAATCTGGAGCTATTTTAGCAAGGTATCTGGTGTGATTTTGCCACTCAACACCAGAATGAAAAAGAATAGCTAATTTACGTTCATTGGCGAATTCGTATATGGGATGCCAGGGCGGCTTGTATATCTCGCACGTCGTATAGGGGGGATAAACTTTTATAGCGCGAAATTTTAATTCGTCAATTGCACGCGTAAGTTCTGGCACCATTCGTTCAGGCATTTCTGGCGAGACGACGGCATAACCGACAAATCGATGAGGGAACTTAGCTATAAACTTGGCCGTCCGATTATTTCCAGAGGTTCCATCAGGGTAAAAAGTATTAAAAAGACAGGCGATATCAATACCCGCGGTATCCATGGCGTGAAGCATGAGCTCCTGATCATAATTATTTACCCATTTATCCCAGCGACCGACGTGTCCATGAAAATCAATAACTTTAATTCCTTCAATCATGATTCACCTGCATTTGCTAAAATACGTTCAAGATTACCGGAGCAGACAAGTTTTAATTCATCATCGCTGAGATTTGTATGGTGAAGATAAAAAAGCATTGGCCCCATGATAAATCGAGAGTAGTATGAACCATAAATCAAACGTTCAACACCAAATTCATTCCGTAAGGCCTCGATTTCGCCAAGAGGTTCATAACGACTTAATTCTAGATAAGCGTTCGGTAGAGCCCTCATCGCGGGACGAACCCATAAAGAATGACGATAATGTGCACCGATGATCACTGTTACAAGATTAGGATAATCCTGAAGGGTAGTTACGATATCTTCATTTTCAGTTTCCAAAAGTGAAATCCAAAGGGGAATATTGTTTTCACTGAACCAGGTGAGTAGTGAATTATAAGCCCAGGGTTTAAAGATCAAACCCAATTGATGTATAGTATCATGTATATGCAGTCTTGCACAATTAACTTTTCCCTTTGCGTATAGATTTTTAATCTGAGAGAGTGAGGGGTCAGAAGCCAGTACCGACCAT
>PNEW01000194.1 GCA_002922725.1 Verrucomicrobia bacterium Opi.OSU.00C
AGATGTGTATAAGAGACAGACATATTTCTTTTTAAAATGAAAAAATTAGTCAGAATCTTATTTTTAATAAGCACATTTATTTTTTTTGCAACGACACAAGCAGAGACTCCTGATTTTGAAGATGTTAATGCGACGGTATCTGGTAATGTTACTTATATTGGAGCGTCTCCTAATTTAGTTACATTAGTAAATTTTACTTTGAAAACAGTGGACGATCCAGCCCTTGTCCATTCTGGAACCAAAGCTTTGGTTCTTAACCCTGGTGCTACTTATGGACAGATTATTTTTGAAAGAGGAGTTAATGATCTAAAATTCTATGCTGCTGATACCCAGGGTGGAGGACGTATTGAATTAAGAGATAAAAATTTGGCAGTTTTAGCGACACAAGCTGTTGTTGATGGCTTGCCTAATAACATTAGTGTAGATTCTAATCCTCTACAACAGAGCTTTATCGCTTATGGTGGTAATTTTGCTGATACTTCTGATCTAAATTATACAAATGGAATAAAAGAACTTAAAATCACTAATCCAGTAGGTCAGGTATCTATAGATGACTTATCATATACATATGTTGAGGGCCCACCTAATAATACCGTGTTTGAAGATTTTGCTGACTTATCAAATCATCCTATTTTTAAATCTTTTGCTAATCGGGTTAACTTTACTATTGGAGAATCACCGTATACGGCAACCTTCACTAAAGGAATAGTTACAGAAATTCATGGTGTAGGTATAGGTAGGATATATAATCATACCTATCCTTTGAGCCCTGTAACTGCTGGTGTTGCAGTTAGTAGTCTAGGTGCATCTTGGCAAGTTCCAGACAAAGTTACTGGAATAATTACTTTTGAAGAAACCCCTGCCGCGAAGGTAGAATTTTATGCTGCGGTTGTTGAGGCAGGTGCAGGTGAAATCCAAGTATTTGATACTGAAGATAACTTAATTGCTTCTGATAAAAACATTGCTTTAGCTATGTCCATAGAAGTAGACGTACCTTTTGCCTTTCATTCCTTTGATGCCGCTGAATTGGGAGCTCCTGAGGGGATTGGGAAAGTAACCTATATTAACACTTGTTTCTTCTAGTACATCAGGATCTTTTCCCCTCCGAAGAAAAGGGCACGACCTTTGTCACCACCAAGATCAAGTG
>PNEW01000195.1 GCA_002922725.1 Verrucomicrobia bacterium Opi.OSU.00C
AGATGTGTATAAGAGACAAGACTGTTGTTCCTTTCGTTTCACAAAAAAAATTATCTCGAAGATTTTCTGGAAGAACCTTATTAATAAATAAGGTATGTACTTCTATATTATAATGACTTAACATTTTAATACCACTAATCGTTTCCATAAATGGAAGCCTTTCTGGTAACATAATAAAATTTATAGCAGTTTGCATTTTATCTAAAATAATATTTTTGGCTGCTGTGTACCTTTGCTTTCTTATGTTTAATAGATCGTAAATAGGGTCATCAACAATTTCGCCATCACCGAGTAATTGGGAGTAATTTTTTGTAGCTGTTTTTCTTCGTTTCAACATTCCTCCCAGCCAACTACTCATCACCTCAGGTAGAGATAATAATCTTATCGCATGTCCTGAGGGAGCCGTATCAATAATGATCCGATCGTAAAGACTACTTTCATCTAGAATAATAGATACGATTGCATCAAAAAGAGCAGCCTCTTCAACTCCTGGGGAATCGCAGGAAAGTTCGATCTGGCGTTCAATATCTTCCACCAGCGTAGATTTTACTAATCCTTTAAATGAAGCCTTAACCCTATTAATATAATGGAAATTTTCTTGCACGGGATCAATTTCAATCCCCCATAGATTAGGGTATAACAAGGTTGGGTTACCTCCAATTTCAACTTGGAATAAGTTACCCAAACTATGCGCAGGATCAGTAGAAACAAGCAAAGTTTTTCTTCTCCGAGAAGCTAATAATTGAGCATAAGCAGAAGCAATAGTTGACTTACCTACCCCTCCTTTGCCACTGAAGAATGTAATCTTTAGTTCAGGAATCAATATATTAAAGCTTTGTAAAATTCAAATGTGAAAGTTTCGGCTAATAATTCGTACCCTACCCTAACAACAACGTATATCGCCTAAAGGTGATTTATCCATCCCCATTCGTAAATGCCATTGATGGAATTT
The DNA here is from genome assembly GCA_002922725.1 of Verrucomicrobia bacterium Opi.OSU.00C. Classification (GTDB taxonomy): domain Bacteria; phylum Verrucomicrobiota; class Verrucomicrobiia; order Opitutales; family PNEW01; genus PNEW01. The sequence continues at coordinate 953 of PNEW01000195.1, forward strand.
CTCGAGAAACAGCGGGTACATTTCCATTGAATAATAGGAAAGTGGGTTGGGAATCCCTAACAATTCGGAAAAGCATAATAATAAAAAAAGGTCATCCTCATCCCTAATTTCTCTCTTTATTTCTGCATGATGAGATAAACTGATCGCTTTATCATAACCATCAATCAACTTCTTTAATGGATTAAGCCGAGCCCACCTTGTTGTGCCATAGCGATCGCCATGCTTGCTTCTGTTACAG
>PNEW01000196.1 GCA_002922725.1 Verrucomicrobia bacterium Opi.OSU.00C
TGCCTATTCTGAATTCTTTGGCGTTGGTTTCACGGGTGAGTGGAAGCACTTACATTGAAAAAGCTGTTACCGATATTTCTAGGCACATCAGTCAAGGGGGACAGTTATCCGAAGTAGTGGCAACAAATCCATATTTCCCTCCGATGGTGAAACATATGGCTAAGGCCGGAGAAACGACAGGCAATGTTGATGGGATGATGGATAAGATCTCTGATTTCTATGATTCGGAAATTGAGACTCTTATCGATGCGTTGACTTCACTGATGGAACCTTTACTGATTGTATTCCTTGGGGTCGTTATTGGAGGTATCGTAATGGCGATGTTCTTGCCTATTTTCAATTTGGCCGGTGCTGTTGGCGGATAATTGTGCTTTTGAAGATCGCCTTCCCTCAAGTGACAGAATATTGGACCCCCAATAACCTTTAGCACGTATTATTTTAAAAGCTTCAATGAAAGGCATCTTCTAAAGACTGATAGAAGTGATGGCTGAGCTTTTTCCATAGACTTATGCCATTTAAAAGAAATTACCTCGTAGTCAGCGGGTTATCTCGTAAATTGAATAATAATAGCTAGCGATAATGGTTAATTGCACTTCTTAACTCTTGTGTTGCTTTGCGAGCGGCCTGTGCAAAATCAGGGCCATCGCCAGCATATATTATCCCACGTGATGAGTTAATTATCATCCCTGTCGCATTGGAAGTGAGGCCTTTTTGTAGAGTTCTTTTTAAATCGCCTTTTTGTGCGCCTATTCCCGGGACCAGGAGTGGCATCGCGCCAACAATTTGGCGTACTTCTCCCAGCTCAATGGGATAAGTTGCGCCTACAACAAGTGCGACATTTCTATTTCCGTTCCAATTCTTAACGGCCATTTCCGCGACAATTTGATAAAGAGGCCGTCCATCCACCTTTCGGTGTTGTAAGTCGTTCCCTCCTGGATTCGAGGTTCGACATAAAATAATTGTACCTTTGTCTTTGTTTTTTAAAAATGGAAGAAGTGCATCACCTCCGAGATAAGGATTAACAGTAACGGCATCAGCAGAGTACCGCTCGAAGGCTTCTTTAGCGTACATTTTTGCGGTTGATCCAATATCATTTCGTTTTGCATCCAGAATAATAGGTAAGTGTGGGTAATTATCTACAATATGTTTTATCGTTAGTGTGAGTTGATTCTCAATCGCGTAGGCCGCGTAGTAAGCAATCTGTAACTTATAGGCGCAAGTGAGATCAGCGGTGGCAT
>PNEW01000197.1 GCA_002922725.1 Verrucomicrobia bacterium Opi.OSU.00C
AGATGTGTATAAGAGACAGACCTATGGCACTGCAAGTGAATTCGGCTTTGACTATCTACGAGATAACGGCATGGCCACACGTAAAGAAGACCAGGTTCAACGCGATCATTATTATGTGATCATTGATGAAGTTGATTCTATTTTGGTTGATGAGGCACGGACTCCTCTCATCATATCTGGTCCAGTCCAAAGTGAACGCGAGATGCCTTTTAATGAGCTCAAATCCAATATAGAGCGCCTCGTAAAAAAACAGGCATTCCAATGTAACAATTTAGTCAATGAAGCTCAAAAAAATCATCAAAACCGGTGATGAATTTGCAGCCGATGCCTATGAAAATTTACTCCAGGTAAAACTTGCTAACCCCAAGAATAAACAGCTTATGCGCCTAATGGAAGATGGAAATATCCGCAAAACTTTCGAGAAATTCGATTTGGAAATGAGTGGAGATTTCAACAAGGAAAGGCTTTATGCTCTTAAAGAAGAACTCTATTACGTTATTGATGAAAAGCAGCATCAAGCAGATCTTACAGAAAAAGGCCGGAATTTTTTAAGACCCGGTAATGATGATGCCTTTGTCCTGCCTGATCTGCCCAGTATTTTTATTGAGATCGATAGAAAAGATAGCTTATCGAAAGAAGATAAAGATAAAGAAAAAGCAAATGCGCAGAACATATTTGAAGAGAGGAGTGAAGACATCCATTGTATAAGCCAATTATTACGTGCTTATTCACTTTACGAACGTGATGTTGAATACCTGGTTAATAATGGGAAAGTCATCATTATCGATGAAAATACAGGGCGTGCGATGCCAGGACGTAGATGGAGTGACGGGTTGCATGCTGCAGTTGAAGCTAAGGAAGGCGTTACTGTTGAACGTGAGTCAAAGACTTTTGCTACAATTACAATTCAAAATTATTTTCGTCTTTACGATAAAATTGCAGGTATGACGGGGACGGCTGAGACCGAAGCTTCGGAATTCAATGACATTTATAAATTAAATGTGATGGTAATTCCCACCAATAAGACAAATCAGCGGGCTGACGATCACGATATTATATATAGGACTCGAAATGAAAAATTTAATGCGGTGATCAGGGATATCCAGAAATCCAATAAAAAAGGACAACCTGTCTTAGTG
>PNEW01000198.1 GCA_002922725.1 Verrucomicrobia bacterium Opi.OSU.00C
CTGCTTCATTCTTCAAAGGCTCAAATAATTTCTCATAAAGATCAAAGGTCTCGTGAAAGTAATATCTGATCTCTTCTCGTTTCCTTTTAACTTCTCCCTGACGGAGATTAACCGTTTTAGGAGTTTTTAGATCTAATGTTTCACTCATAAATAATACATTTTGCGTTTATTAAATTTGATCAAGTATTAGATATTAAGATATAATAAATAAATAGATTTTCACCCTCAGTAAATCTGAATTATCCTAAAAAACTGCTATATTATTATTTATAAATTACGTTCTCAAACTAATGGGTCAAGCTAACGTCAAACTTTGTTTATATAACTACTCTTTACTGCCCATAAATCCCCGAACAACCGCAATCACATCATCATAAATAGGAGCACTTGTCGCAATAATTCCTCTGTTTCCCTTTAATGTGTTTCCTCTAGTAAAATCGAGTGGCTTACCCTCCACATCAGAAACCCTACCTCCTGCTTCTTCAATTATAATGACGCCAGCAGCGTGATCCCATATCTTTTCCTTATACCCGTCCCGCGCAGGTAGTCTTAGATAGATTGAAGCGTCACCTCGTGCCACTACTGCATACTTACATTGACTATCTATGCGAATAGGCATGGTCCTGATTCCCAACAAATCGGAAATCTGTGCGGCTTTACTATGTGAGGAATGTCTAGAATCCCTAGACTCACAGACTTTAATCTTGGATAGATTTTCAATCTTAGAAACATTAACTGACAATTCACTTGGCGTTTCTAAACTCCGTGAAACTACACCCTCACCATGAATCGCAAGAAATAAACAACCTATAGGGCTTTTGGGATCGGTAAAATCAGTAGCAAGGTTAGGACAACCAAGGATTCCCAATACTATTTTTCCATTTTCTATCAACGCAAGCGCAACTGCATATTGCCCATCACGTAAATAGCCTTTAGTACCGTCTATGGGATCAATAACCCACTGTCTTCCTACCTCCTGTCCGATGTAATTACCTATTTGAATGGCATTAATCATTTCATCTTTCGTTAAGTAAGGGGATACTCGTTGGACTTGTTGATACACACTTTCTCGTTCAGTTATATTTTTACACGAAAGTAACTCTGTAACGTCTTCCTCAGCGATGAACGGATCTTTAGGGAAATGCTTATGTAGTGTATCTATGATAACCGCTTGGGCTCCAAAATCTGCAATCGTAACCGGCGAGTTATCTTTTTTTAACATT
>PNEW01000199.1 GCA_002922725.1 Verrucomicrobia bacterium Opi.OSU.00C
ATATAAGAGAGGGTATCCATATATTGTTTCCGCATACGATAGGTCCAGTATTTCCCGTTCGGACAAAGGGCCAATCTCAGCCCTGATATTAGAAACAAAGCTTTTTTATACCCCACCAGATTTTTAATGGCACAAATGACTTCTTCGTGTATCCAAAGTGGTTCAAAATTACTTCCGGTTAGGTCAAGGTGAAAAAAACCTCGCGATAAAGGGGTTTTTTTCATACGCTTGTAATATTCTTATTGCAGCTCTGATGAAATTTTCGATAGGCGCAGTACAGCTATGTGACCCAGTAAGGGAAAAATTAATAGCAGATTTAATTTGCTCTGTGAAATGTTGATCATACAATTGTACAGGTTCAAGAAGAGTATGTAAACAGTGGGTTTTTGCCAGTTCGTCAAAATTATTCATTTTTCAATTCCAGGTTTGATATCTCTTGAGCTAATTCAGATAAGTCACGAAAATCTTTGTACACGCTGGCGAATCTTACATACGCAATCTGGTCAATCTTTTTTAAGTTTGTCATTACTTTTGCTCCGATTGCCTTACTGGGGATTTCCACATCAAATTCATTTTCAAGATCAATCAAGATATTGGAGATTATCATATTAATTTGTTCAAGGTCAATGGGGCGTTTTTCGCATGCGCGGCGAATACCTGTGAGTATTTTATTACGATCAAAATCTTCTCGGCGCGAATCTCTTTTAATAACAATAATACCCTCACGATGAATTTCTTCTATCGTATTAAAGCGGTAATCGCATTCAGGGCAATGCCGTCTTCTGCGTACGGTATAGCAATTTTTCCCGATTCTTGAATCTACAACCCGCGTGTCATTAGTTGAACATTTGGGGCATCGCATTTTTTTAATAAGTAATCTGGTTAAATTCCTAAAGTTTAAGAAAATTTTCGAGTATCTTTATTCCATTGATCGTGGCAAATGATTCAGGGTGAAATTGAACACCCCATATCGGGTGTTCTCGGTGTTTAAACCCCATTATCTCTTTTTCAGAAGTTTCAGCGGTGATTTTTAAACAATCAGGTAAGGAAGAGCGTTCAACAAGAAGCGAATGATATCTGGTGGCGAAAAAAGGAGAATCCATCCCTTGAAACATAGCAACCGAATCATGCTGAATAGATGACGTTTTTCCATGCATTAGGCGTTCTGAGAAGACTATTTTACCTCCATAGTACTGACC
>PNEW01000200.1 GCA_002922725.1 Verrucomicrobia bacterium Opi.OSU.00C
GTTCCTGACCGATATAAATTGTTCCTTCACCACTAACATCTTCAAAATCAGTGAATATTTCTAAGTCTTCTGGGTTATTTGAAAAAACAGTAAGTGGCACTAAAAATAAACCTATAAGATAATGTTTAAGATCCCACATAATTTTTTTTGAGTCTAAGGTTAGGTTTAATTACTCCAATTTATCAAATATCATTGAATTATTAAGTATATTAATTTGTGAAAAAGAAGCATCGATTATTCATTTTAAATAAGATGTTGTATAGTAGTCAATGATCCATTTATAAATTTTAAATAGCATACGTTAATCCAATGAAACACACAAGTTCCCTGATTTTATTGTCTTTAATTATTTTAATGCCTGCTATCCCAAGCTTCGGCCAATATAGAAATAGTGGTAATTATGGACGTAGTGCCACTGAAAATCGTGATAGACGACAGGAAGATTCCCATTTTGGTGAGCATCCATCGGTTAGAACGATAAGAACTAAGAAATGGAAGAAGCCAAATAAATCTCGTGCTAAGTTTGATGAAAAAAGTTATTATTTGGGGAAAGATATTTATGAAAATAAAATCAAACTTCCTAAAAATCAGGTTTCCCCAAAAGCCTTCGATGAGCAGAGCAAAACTTTGAATAAATTGAAAAAAAAAATTACCTAAGGAAGTGGTAAATAATCTGGATAAGGCTGAATTTATTGGTCGCCTTGAAATGGAGCAAATGGACTCATTGATATACTTCCTCAAAATGAGATTTGGTAAGCTTTAAGCGGGATCAGTTCATTTTACCTGACTCTTGATTTTCCATAACTGACCATAGTTATGGCAATATATCCATTACCTTGTATGCTGCGGAGATGAGAAAGAAGGGAAAAGGGTTATATAATTATCGAGATGTACCGTAAAAGCGATTCGGTATATAATTTAGAAGCTCAACATTTAATTTCTTTTCCAATAATCGGCAATTGGAAAAGAATCATTACGTGTTACCTTTTAATAATATTCACATCGGGATATGCATCTTTTTCCCCCCGAGTTGAACTTGATCCGAGACCAAGGCCCCAATCATGAGATTTTGAATCACTATAGGTTTCTGCCCAAGCTTTGAGGGGGGGACTGAATCTCCATCCTCTGAAAACCAGTATTGCGATACTGGGTGGACGACTGGGTCAGAACCCAATGGGTTTCCAT
>PNEW01000201.1 GCA_002922725.1 Verrucomicrobia bacterium Opi.OSU.00C
ACCTACAATGAAAGCTATAGGAGACCAGGGGCTTTGCACTTTAATACCAAAGGCTAAGAAAAGAAATATACTGCCCAGAACAAGAAAAGCATAAAATACAATTTTATATTGTTGTCTAAGATAAGCATGTGCTCCTGCTGTAACATGCGAAGCAATCTTGATCATTTTTTCATTGCCCTCATGCTCACCCTTCATCTGCCGATAGAAAACTCCCGCAAAGGCAAGACTTATTACAGCAGCCAACGGGGCAATAAAGAAATATATATTATCAATCATTTATATTTTTTTACTAAATAGATTTATTAAAAGACTTTAGATAAGTATTTAATCTAATTCCCAGAATCGATTAATGATTTCAAGAATAATCTTAATTAACACAATATTTTATATCTCAAGTGCAATTCTAATCCAAAATGTAAAGATCTTTTTCTCATTCAAAGTTTAATATCCTTGTCAAAGATGTAATAGTGTAAAAAGTACTCTTTTTTTAAACCATGTTAGAACTTATTATCTGAGGCTATGCAAATTCCGATTGAAGATTTGTACGAAGATATTCTCAATAAATCTCAGGTTGGTCTAGGCCTGAGTAATAGAGAATTATGTGAGAAAAGCGAAATTGACCTTCAATCACTCAAATCATTGCAATCGGGTGAATTTAATGAGGTCAAACTTCGCAAAATAGCCCCTTTTTTAAACCTTGATGCCGATGCACTGGTTGTCGCGGGAAAGAAAACGTGGTACCCCCATCCTTTTTCTATAGAATCCCTGGAATGCTTTAATTCTCCCTACCCTATTCCGGGTTACAGTGAGATGACCGTAAATGCCTATAGTGTTTGGGATACAATTACTAAAGAAGCTGCAATATTTGATTCAGGCGCTGACGCATCAGCAATCTTAGATCAAATTTCACAACTTCATCTTTCAGTCAAAGTTATATTACTTACTCATGCACATGGAGACCACATTGCCGACCTCAAACGTTTGAAAAAATGAAACGGGAAATCCCCCCATCTATATCAATAGGCTTGAAGCAGTAAATGGAACAAATCACATTGACGAAGGATGGAAAACAACCGTAGGTAGTCTAAATATCAGCGCATCCCTAACTAATGGTCACTCTCCAGGAG
>PNEW01000202.1 GCA_002922725.1 Verrucomicrobia bacterium Opi.OSU.00C
CCGTTATGGACTACTTCCCTTCGAAGACTACCTGGCGCAAGTTAACGATGATATGATGGTTATTATCCAGATCGAACACATTGAAGCGGTCAAGGACATCGATAATATTGTCAGTGTTCCCGGAGTCGACAGTATCACCGTTGGCCCATTCGATCTCTCGTTGTCAATGAATCTGCCCGGACAGTTCAGTCATCCTGATGTCATTGGGGCCATTGAGGCGATCTTCCGGGCAGGTATTAAAAAAAATATTCCAGTCGGTAATTCCATGGGTTTTGATCCGGTTATGGTGAAGAAATGGATCGATCTCGGTCTATCATGGCTCTCGTGTGGTGATGACTGGGAGATTCTCATGGAAAATTCCAAAAAGATACTCGACGAGATAAGAGCAATCGCTTTGCAATAGTAAAAAGACCTTATTATTTGTCGAATTTCGATTTAACAAAACGATTTTCGGTTTTTATATAAACCATAAATAACTGAATTTTAATAATCAATAGATCGATATCCTGGTGGACCAATGTATAATCACACCGAGTAGGAAATACTATTCAGATCATCAACTAGTGGTTTTTAAAATGGGAATACCTACTGGGGATGAACTTCAGACATTGTGGGACGACGTAGGCATATCTCCGGAATAGACATTGGATTTTTGACTTCATCTTGACACACAATATTCAGCTAACCAAACTTAGCCCTCCTTAGAAACAATACTATGAGCCACAAATATTCCGTAGTTCTCGCCAACCTCGCAGAGGATGGTGGCGATGTTTGGAAGAAGCCCCGCGAAGTATTAGAGGCGGTCGCCGAAGCGGGATACGATGGTGTCGACCTCGATGCGGAACCAGATCGAATCCCTGAAGAGAAGTTCAACGAAGTTCGAGACATGGCCACGTCCCTTGGGCTGAAGATCCCGGCTCTCCTTGGAGCCTGGGCTTGCTGGCACGCCGGGGAGGAAAGGGATTTGGCTTCGCCCGATCCATCAGTTCGCGCCAATGCCATTAGATACGCAAAAATGTGTGTCGATCTGGCTGCCACTTTCGAAGATCCTCCCTACTATGAGATTGTGCCATGTCCGAAAGATACCGGTTATCCACTTACAAGCATTCCTTATAATGAAC
>PNEW01000203.1 GCA_002922725.1 Verrucomicrobia bacterium Opi.OSU.00C
GGCGATGGATACTTGGCAATATGGCAAACAGGAGTCGAAGATCGAAAAATTGCTATTGATGTCTGCGTTGAAGGAACATCAGAGTTAAATAGTAATTGGCAGATAGTTAGACAGAGCCCACATTTTACCCATGGCGCTCCCGAGGAAATTGCAGCCGGTATCTCATTTGGACTAGCGAGTAAACTATCCTTTGATAATGATTATATTGGCAGACCAATAAATATTGCGAGCAGACTATGTGGTATTTGCCCTGGGGGGAAAATATATATTGATAAATCTGTTCCCAGTATGAACCCAAATATCGAAATGAAAAATTCGCGCGCGCGAATTAAATCCTATGGTGAATATAATATTTGGATCGTCAAGGGTTCTTGAGCAAATTATCGTTAAACGGTAAAATTTATTATCTCCTAATTCAAATCTGTTATCATGGATGATGTCCTCATACCCTATAGTCTCGTATGGTGGATGAAATTTACCGTAATTATAGTATTAGCCGCTATTAACTGCGATTTCACGATCGGATCCCTTTAGTGGTAATTTAATCCACCTTGATTGGCGTGCGTGAGAAGCGTGAAATGCAGTAATCACTTCATGTGTTCCAAGAGCTTCGCTAGCATTATAAGGAAATGTTTTACCCTCCTCCAACCATTCTACAATTTCATTGACTGCATTATCCATTGATGTTGTTCCAGGATACGGGTCGGCCCAATGATCTTTTTGCCCATTTTCCCAGAACTCAAAGGACACTTCATTAGATCCATTAACAATAGCTCTGCCTTTCTTACCATTGATATTAATGCTATGGGGTATCATCGCGTAATCAGCAGCATCAACTATCACGATTAGACCATTTTCCATTCGCATTAGTCCCCATCCTCCAGGATCACTGAAACTAGGTCCACGACAATCAGGTTTTCCTGCTAGATCAAGCGTCGCTGATACTGCTGTTACTTCATATCCGATAAGCATACGAATTCCATCTATCATGTGAGTGCCAACGTTTCCTAAGCGACCATTCGGCCACTGCATTGTAACAGAAGTTAAATCCCCTAATACACCATTTTTTGATCACATCGCG
>PNEW01000204.1 GCA_002922725.1 Verrucomicrobia bacterium Opi.OSU.00C
CGTATCCACTCCCTAAGCGCTTCAATTTGATCAACGGGGTTTAATCTGCCATTAGTAATGAAAAAAAAGGGTTTCCCCTTCTTTTGGTAACTGATTAACAATAATTTCTTTATTAAGCAAAAGATTCCACGAAACTAAAGTTACCTCGTGGAGGGCTTGAATTTGCTCGTCATAGGGAGATGACTTTTCATTCTCAGCCAACAAAAGGATAGTTTTGCCTTTTTTCATTTTCTCCAATGTACTCAATCAGATCAAAGGTTATTTCTCGTCGTCCCGAACCTGCAGCACCCAAAATTATGTATATGGGAATCATTATTAAACATGGTTTACTTTAATTTGAAAGAGCTACATTGGGCCTGTTGACGCATCCAATGATCAACAAGGACTAAACCTGTCATCGCTTCGACAATAGGTACGGCGCGAGGAACAACACAAGGATCGTGTCGCCCTCGAGCTTTAAGAATCGTATTTTCTCCGTTAATATTAACGGTGTTTTGTTCTTGTAGAATAGTTGCAGTAGGCTTGAACGCAGTTTTGAAATAAAGTTCTTCACCATTGCTAATCCCACCTTGTACCCCGCCGGAGTTATTTGTTTGTGTTCTCACTTCCCCTCCCCGCATTTCAAAAGGATCGTTGTGTTGTGCCCCCGTGAGATATGTTCCGGCGAATCCACTACCAATTTCGAAGCCCTTGGTTGCCGGTAAAGATAGCATGGCTTTAGCGAGATCAGCTTCAAGACGATCGAAAACCGGCTCACCCAAACCAACAGGTAGATTCCTAGTTCGACAAAGTATAATACCAGCAACCGAGTAACCCGTTTTTTGTAATTCTTTAATGCGCGAAATCATTTTTATTGCTAGCTTTTCATCAGGACATCGAACAGGATTTGCTTCAACCTCCCTAAGGCTTGGGAATTTTTCGCATGTGGGCATTTCTATATCGTGAATACGCATAACATAAGCAATGATATCAACGTCTAGTACTATTTTTAATAATTTTTTCGCAATTGCCCCAGCAGCAACCCGTCCAGCTGTTTCACGTGCCGATGACCGTCCCCCACCTTCATGATTGCGTAG
>PNEW01000205.1 GCA_002922725.1 Verrucomicrobia bacterium Opi.OSU.00C
GATCAGGCCTATGCCAATTTAAGTCTTTATGTTAGTCGCGACGGCATACAGTGGCACCGGGCAAGCGGTTCAGAGCCCTGGGTAGATAAGGGACGTCCGGGCAGTTATGATTGCGGGTTTGTCTGTGATACAGTGGCTGGGCAATTGGTCCATGATGGAAAAACTTATATTCCTTACCAGGCGCGTCCACAGAAACAGAGTTGGCACGGACGTCCACCTTTACCAAAAACAGGAAACTTACGTCCCATGCCGACAACGTTTGCACCTGAAGAGGCCTATAAAAAAGGGGATCGTGATCACGCGCATTTAGTAGAAAATCTGGGGGAATATCCAAGGAAAAAAGGATCGATCAGTACCCTTATTCTACGTGAGGACGGTTGGGCGGAATTAAAACCCATATATGAAAATGGCAAGGTGATTACCCGACAATTTGTCTTCGATGGGGATACCTTAAAAATAAACGCTGAGGCCTATGGCGGATACATTAGCGTTGAACTGGTTGATGCGCACTTTAAACCCTTTGATGGATTTTCTACTGAGAATTGCGACCCCGTAGTCAGTGATGATCCTAATCAAATTTGGCATACCGTCAGTTGGAAAGGGAAATCAGATCTATCTGCATTGTGGAACAAGCCAGTTCGCCTTATATTCCATCTCCACCAGGCGAGTATTTATGCATTTCAGTTTGTGAATACGCGAGGATAGGTCTAAAGTCAAAGGTCTCGCATACAGGGTAATGGATATATTAGAGCCGTTCCAGTGTATGTGAATTACCCCCGTACCCTCCTAAAATATCAGAGGAAAGTAATCAATTTAAATTAAACGGCGTTCCACTAATTACTTACAAGTATAACCGTTTTTTAGCTTCATCACATTCACTCATTTTCGCTTATGCGTTCTATGACCGGGACAGTTGCCGGGGAAGTGAAATGTCGGTCTGCATAATCTTATCCAACAGTTGAATGCGCAATTCATCGCGCAATTTCCGTTGTTCTGGTTTATCCCAGAGATTAAAATATTCATCGGGATCTTCTTGAAGATCGAATAGTTCCTGTCTCTTATACACATCTCCGAGC
>PNEW01000206.1 GCA_002922725.1 Verrucomicrobia bacterium Opi.OSU.00C
CATATACCTATGTGCTGACGAAATGCCTGAGGCCTTACAACCAAAAGGGTGGCCACTAACTAAAAATAAAAAATTTATAATTTATCCTGCCAATAACTGGTTACACAAAAACCACAAATCACTCATCATAGCTTTAAAAATTCTAGATAAACGAGGGAAATACATTCCATGTGTTTTTACAGGTAGTCTACTAAATGGAATGAATGATTGGGAGCAGGTCGTTAAACTAAAAGGAAATATAAATAATTTACATCACCTCGGTCGTTTAAGTCATGCCGAACTTTCATGGCTCTATCGTCACGCCAGTATTCTTGTATACCCTTCATTATTTGATGGATTCGGAATACCTATTGTCGAAGCTATGGAAAGTGGCTTACCGATTGCATGTGCCAACAGAACGAGTTTACCAGAAGTGGCTGCAGATGCTGCTTTATTTTTCGATCCCAAAGATCCTGAATCTATTGCGGCAAATATTGAAAGACTCTGGGAAGATGAGTCATTACAAAAAAGATTGATACAAAAAGGATATGATCAATGTCATCGTTTTACACCTCAAAATCTTGTGAAGGCCCACCGGCTAACTTTTAAAAAAGCTTGTCGTACCTATAAACCATGGCTCCATTTCTATCGTCTCTGGCTACATCGGCGAAATGATAGAAAAACACGAAATACTTTAAATCGAAGAGAAAAACGGATCGCAGCCAGTCTACTTAAATTATAGGGTAACCTGATTATGGGATTATTCGTAAAAGTTATAATTCGGGAAGATAATTTCCATTCTCAATATAAAACACTCAATCTGCATGGATATAGTTCAATGTTCACGCAGTCAGCAATGGTAAGTGTCGACAATTACTTTTGTCATTGTAAAATTTAAAGTATTTATGAAAAATAATGGACCAGTAATAGAATTAGAAGGAGTTTCTAAGCATTATAACCTATGGGAAAGTCCATCAGCGCGAATCAAAGCTCCTCTTCTAAGGCTGTCTCTTATACACATCT
>PNEW01000207.1 GCA_002922725.1 Verrucomicrobia bacterium Opi.OSU.00C
GTCAACTATCTTGGAAGTTTACAATAAAAGTTTTAAAATTCCTGTTGATCCACCATTAGCGGTGGAAAAGAAGACATTTGCCTATACTGATTTTGGGTCACCTGGGAAAATAATATTTCAGAGATACCATGATGATATAAATATTACGCAAATTTCTTTTGAAAATAACTTAACACTTAATATCAAACCTACGGACTTTGAAAAAAACACAATATATGTCGGTGTGCGTGTAGGAGGTGGAGAATTAACGATACCCAAAAATAAACCAGGATTATCATTTCTGGCTGATACGACTTTTATCGAGGGAGGACTTGTTGAACACAGTGCTGATGAATTGAAACAAATCCTTTCTAATAAAAAAGTTGATTTAAAATTCTCTGTTGGTACAGATTTATACGTCCTGTATTCAACCGAATCGCGTGACCGTTTTTCATTTAGTATAACCCCACGCTCTTTATCAATCTCTTCATTTTTAAGTAATATCCCATCTGCGTAATCACGTAGTAACGTCAATCCTTCTTCAATCACCCCAAGATCACCGCGAGGCAATTCGAGCATATATACAGTCTTATCATAACTAGTATAAGCATTAGTATCAGCACCAAAGCTCATTCCTAATCGCTGAAAGTACTCAACCAGTTCTCCAGCAGGGAAACTCCTAGTTCCATTAAATGCCATGTGTTCAAGAAAATGAGCTAAACCAAAAGTAAGTGCCCGTCTTAACTCTATTTCCACACTTTCAAGGGCAGTTTTCCATTGATTGGGTTGGCATATTAGCTTTATCGCATTGCTATCAATCCAGTTTAACCATTCGTATGAATAGGATACCCCATTGTAAAAGAGGGAGTTTTTTTTATTCGATAGAATTTCCAATCGCCGAGTTATCATTTTATCAGCTATATTTCGATATATATCATCCACCCTTTTTGCCCTACTATCTAGCTGTTGAGCAGAGGCGGATACGGTTTGGATAGAAACCGTGGTTGCGGCTGCTTCAGGTTCATTGTGTAGCCAAGTTGTAACCCCTGCTTCAATTATATCGCCAAGATCAGGTTCAGTTGGTAAG
>PNEW01000208.1 GCA_002922725.1 Verrucomicrobia bacterium Opi.OSU.00C
TTGCCTTCTTCACTCATTGTTAACCCAGAGGCTGGTATATAACGAGCCGAATTGCGAATGCAACTAGGATAGCGAATAGTCCTAAACCAACTAGTATGAGTAATGTTTCAAAGGCCTTCTGCACACCGCCTTTGGCATAACGCATTCTATTTCTTGATTTAAACTCTTTTGAAACCTCTTCTTCTCTGTTGCTCCATTCTTCAGAGATCCTGTCAATGGCTGAATAGTCGTGAATCACATTTTTTTCTTCTTCACTCATCATTATTATCCGATTGAGCTGACCTGCCTCTATTGTCCAACCCCAAAGGTTTGCCTGATCCATCGACTGGTATGTATTTATATTTTATGACTTCTTCTTTTACTATTTTGGGTTTAGTCAAACGCTTGACTAAAGAGTCTGTAAATCTGACTAATGCATTGGATATGCTCCGAATTATTCCAGGCTCAATCTCTCCATTTGCCTTCTTGATATAGTAGTCTTTTTTGGCCTTATTCTTTTGTCTCCTGGATTCTAAAAATTCTTTCCATGGGGTATCCACCTCTAATCTATCGGTCCAACTATATTCCCAATTCTTTTGATCCCTGATATAAAAAGAAGCAAAAGCAATAACAGTACCAGTGGTTGCTGCAATGAGTGCAATGCTTCCAAACCAAAAGAGCATAACGATGCCAATATCTTCCGGTGTTACATTCTCAACCCCCTGTCTTTCTCCGTCAGAAGTAAATGCTGCATATGTTGCAGCAAACCTCATAACTTGAATCTCTCCTGCCTTACTATTGATTGTCTGTTCCACATCTATAATTTCT
>PNEW01000209.1 GCA_002922725.1 Verrucomicrobia bacterium Opi.OSU.00C
CTCTTTAAGTTTCTCACGGAACGTGTTGGGCATATTCATACTAATATATATTTTTGGTGTTATAAATAAGAGATAGAAAAGTGTTTTGCCTATGTTCCACATCTAGGAATGTCAAGTTATTCGCAACAGGAATGAGAGTTAACCTCTTTCCTACTCAGTAAAGACAGAATTTTAAATTTTCTGATTGTAATTTAATACATAGAAAAATCCTCCAGATAAATTTTTATCGATCTATAATTTCTAAAGAATTCTTAGAGTATCGGTCATAATATTTTCCAATTAGAAGGATTACCAGCCGACTCTAGGATAGCAAGATTACACTCGAGGGTATGGCGTGCTTCGGATAGGGTACAGGGCATTTCATTTTTACCGTCGATGGCGTTAAAAAAAGTATTTGCCTGAGATATAAACGCATGGTCACGCTCAAAATCTGGCCAGAACTCTTCCTGCCATTTAGTTTCAGGTTCAATCATCCAGCACATGCGATCCCACTCATTACAATGAAATTCAGCTCGCAACGTGCCATGTTCACAAACCACAGTGATCGTTCCTTCATTAGGGGCTTGATATTGATTTAAGCTTAAAGAGGCCAGAGTGTTGCCATGACGAGTTAATACGTTAACTGTGTCTTCAACTTCAACTCCTTCTAAAACTTGATGTGCGCAGTCGGCTACCAGACGTTCAACCGGTCCGACAAGCCAACATACGATATTTATAAGATGTGTTAGCCCATCCTGAATAGCGCCTCCTCCCATGGCATGATTGGTGTAATAAATTTCTCTGTAAGCGGGGCGATAGGTAGGGAAATGTTGACCTCTGGTAACAGTAATATGCAGAGGTTGCCCAAAGCGTCCACTATCGAGAGCTTTTTTCATCGCTGAAAATGCAGGGATTTGACGTAAGACATAAGCGACTCCAGCAATGAGTTTCTGCTTCCTGATAGTTCTATCAAGACGATCAATCCCATTTAAACTTATAGACAATGGTTTTTCGATCAATAAATGTAGACCAGACTCTGCTGCTTGTTGAGCCATTGGAATATGTAGGTGTGCAGG
>PNEW01000210.1 GCA_002922725.1 Verrucomicrobia bacterium Opi.OSU.00C
GAATATGGCAGGACGGGGCACAGACATTAAACTGGGGGAAGGGATACCTGAAATTGGCGGTCTTTACGTTCTTGGAACTGAGCGTCATCAGTCACGACGTACCGATCGCCAATTACGCGGTCGTTGTGCACGCCAGGGAGACCCAGGAGCTTCAAAATTTTATATTTCTCTCGAAGACGACCTTTTGCGTCTTTTTGGTAATTCAGGTTACATCGCGAAGCTTCTGGAAAAATCAGTTGGAGAGGGAGAAGTACCCTTACCAAGTTGGGTGATTGAAAATGCGCAAAAACGCGTCGAACAACAACATTATTCGGTTCGCAAACGGCTTTTGCAATATGATGATGTACTAAATCGGCAACGTGAAGTTATTTACAATCTGCGTAACGATGCAATACACACGGAAACACCGAAAGAATTAATTTTCGAGTTAATTGGGGAAGAAATTGAATTACGTATGGATGAGGCAGGTCTTTTTAACTCTAGCCCAAACGACGATTCATTTGATGGATTTCTCCATTGGTTAAATACTCAATTCCCTGTTGCTCTTAAAGTTGAGGATGTTCAAGAGAAAGAAGTCGAAGAACTACAGACTTTTCTCTTGGAAAATATTAAGTCGGCTTACAAGACAAAAGAATTGGTGGAAAATCAGGAGGCATTGCGAGCACTAGAACGCTATGTTATTATCGGCGCGATGGATAAGCATTGGCAGGACCAACCTCCTAATTATCCCTAAGAGACCTATTATACGTGTAAGTGAAGCTATAGATAAGGATAGAGAAACGCTTGGACACCTAATATTAATAGGACGCAACCTAGTTAAAAAATGTCAGCTGGAAAAAGGCTTTCGGTTGGTAATAAATAATGGCTCCTATGGGGGAGAAACGATCCCTCATCTTCACATCCACCTTCTCGGTGGTCGCCAATTAAACTGGCCTCCTGGTTAATTGTTTGTATTTTACTCCCCTTTTTTATCACAGACTAGTATTCAGGTCGCCATTACCTTTTATTGCCTAATCAAATAAGTTT
>PNEW01000211.1 GCA_002922725.1 Verrucomicrobia bacterium Opi.OSU.00C
AGATGTGTATAAGAGACAGCTGTAATTTCACGTGCCCCATATTCTTTAGCCCATCCCCTTACCGCATTATTAATCGCCCCCTTAGCAGCAGCATAAGTTATCATTCCAGGTCCACCACCACTTCGTCCACTTATCGATGAGGTAATAATGATTCTTCCTTTTCTATCAGGGATATGCGGGATTCCATGTTTAATACAATAAAACACTGCTTTGCAATTTAAACCCAATCCGCGATCCCAATTTTCACTAGATAACTCTGCCGTGGGTACAACTTCTGTCGGAGTACCCGCATTAGCAATAAGAATATCCAATCCATCAAATTCTTTAACAGCCGTCTCAACGAGATTTTTTACCTGATTCTCATCTGTCACATCCGCTTTTACTGCTAGTGCCTGTCCTCCTTGATTTTTGATCTCAACAACGGTTTCATTCGCTTCTTTTTCACTACGCGAATAATTGACAACGACTGTTGCGCCACAGCGTGCGAGGCCAATCGAAATAGCTTTTCCAATACCAGTTCCTCCTCCAGTTCCAGATCTCATCACATGTGGAAAGGGATTGAGCTCAAGTCTGCCTGTCTCTGCAGTTAAAGGACGAAAAGAGATTATGGATCTGCCAGGAACGAGTATGACCAGTACTTTTGGAGGAAACCCCGTGTGCGCGGCAGCGGCATTGGCGTGTCTTGAAATTATTGAAGATGAGAAATTGGTCGAAAGATCTATGAACTTAGGTGAAAAACTTGGCAAGGAACTTGAAGGCATCGCCGACAGACATCGACGTTATATAAACTGGGTTGATGGTAGGGGTCTATTTAGGTCTATACCTGTCTCTTATACACATCTCCGAGCCCACGAGACCTC
>PNEW01000212.1 GCA_002922725.1 Verrucomicrobia bacterium Opi.OSU.00C
GATTATGATGCATAATTAATCCAAAGATAAATAATATGAAGTGTCAGAATTTATATCCCAGGCCGAGAATGATTCGTTCTTGTGTTTTATCTACACCGACTGGTAAATTATCATCAAAGTCTATTTCATACCTTAAATTAGCGATCATGCGGCTAGATATTTGAGCTTCTAATCGAGTTAAAAGCTGAAAATTAAGCGAACTGTCACTTTCAGGATTAATTGAAATATCTGATTCTTGAAAAAAAGTTATATGATCAGTAATTTTGCAACGAATATCCTGAAAAAAAGATCCTAATACCCCCCAATCATTGATAACAGTCGGAATATTTTCATAACGAATACTCAATGCCGGGGTGATAGAAAACTCGAAATCCTTTTTGTCAAAAATTCGCCAACCTACCCCAACACTTTGTTTAAATTCATCGTCGATTTCTTTGATGAGGTCTTTTAAGTAAGAACTATCAGATTGGGAAAATATTCGATTGGTTATATTCCGTCGCCAACGGAAACCGATATTATATCGATCACGATTGGGTATACTTTTATCATTAACATTTTGAACACTATAATCATATGTACCATCCAAAAAATATTGGTTATTCTGGGGTTCATAACGAAAATTGAACGCTAAATTTAAATCGCTTTGGTTACGTTCTCCTTTACCTAATCGATATCCGCCCGTTATACTTGAGGTTAATTTTTTGCCCGGAGGTGGTTCTGAGAATAAAGCTTTAATGTTAAAAGGTTTTAACTTTTTTGTGGGGATGGGACTTTTAGCAGATTTAATTACTTTAGTTTTAGGGACTGAAGTATTTTGTGGTGATGAATCAATGATTTTCCCTTGAGAGGTTTTAACAGTAATCTGTCCAAGTATGTCACTGCTGAAAAATAGAGTATTATTTTCTTCTTTTATTAATTTGCCAGTAATCCGGTCGCCGTTTGAAAGTTCAAGGGTGGTTGCAGATAATAAGGGCAGGTTAATTAAAATGAGGGCCAATAACCCCAATAGATTC
>PNEW01000213.1 GCA_002922725.1 Verrucomicrobia bacterium Opi.OSU.00C
AGATGTGTATAAGAGACATGGCTAAAGCCCAAGAAGGAAGAAAATTACTGTTAATCCAATCTTCAATGTTAGCAATTGTAACCTCAAAAAGGGTACCGTGCTCACCTGCAGATCTAATTTTTTTTAAGATATCCATCGGTAGAAGTCCTCTACCTTTATAAAATCAATATAGAAAGCAAACCTCTTTAAACTTTGACAACAACCTAATTAAACTAAACTCATAACCTGATGCTGAAACCTTAATTAATATTTAAAAGAAAATTATTAGTACCATATATCTTAAAAATATTGAGCTATGATGATAATAGTAATTAAATACACAAATTGTATGTCTTGAGTAGCGAGTAAAACGTCTTGTTAATTAGTGATTTGCCGAGCTATCAAACCGAAAAATCATTTCATCAGGACGTGTATAACCCAGTTTTTCTCTTATTAACCTCTCAATAGATTCTGGATTGTTAAGCATTCGGTTAACATAATCCTCTTTAGCTTTAAATTCTTTTCGTGCCAATAACAAGCGTTTCTCATACTGAGCTTCACGTAATTTAAAATTCTCGTATTCGCGCGACGTCTGCATAAGCACCATAGCAATAGAAAAAATAATTAAACATAGATTTCCAAAAAGAAAGATTAGAATGATTCTGGGTAACTTAAATATTTTCATCGCCAATTTACGTCTTGGGATTGTATTATAACATTTAAAAGAACGGATAAAAAGTAAAAAGCACATTGCTGTTTTCTAATCATGTCTCTTATACACATCTGACGCTGCCGACGATATGCAGTGTTGAGATTTCTGTTGGTGCGGTGCTCATATAAATAAAAACATAT
>PNEW01000214.1 GCA_002922725.1 Verrucomicrobia bacterium Opi.OSU.00C
ACCTTGTTGAAAGAGACAAATGGTATATTCAGATGCTTTATTACATAAATGGTTTTGAGAAGGGTGATAGCAGTCTTTCGGTCGTTCCTGGTAGTCATCTTTGCATACCAAAGGAACGTGTCGACAATGAGGATGAATTGCGAAAGGGGAAGTTTGATGATCTGACCGGACGTGAATTAAAACTGGTGGATCTCGAGGTACCACCTGGCAGCATGGTATGCTTGAGTGGCAGAACGATTCACGCGGTTACTCCAAAACCAGTTGATTCTCCACAAGAATATCGTCTCAATGTCCACTATCTTTTTAAAGAGGAGGGGGCACCTCATAAACTCACGCAAATAATTCCTGATGAATGGTTGCTCAATGCAAGTCCTGAGTGTAAAAAACTTTTCCAACGAGAACCTTACACCGAAGGCTGTTGGTTGTGAGAAGAAATCGTTTTAGTTGAACATTATGCCCAGCTCTTTTTTATATAGTACTGAGAGTTAAAGAGAACCGTATATGACTGAAGTCCGAATTTAGAAGAGGGGAGCTCTACGCGTTCTGCTTAAGTAATTATGAAGGATGATAAAGCTCTTCGATTGAAAATTATATTCACTATAGGTAGAGGTAGAAAATCTAGGTTCTGACTGCGGTCATTAAACTTCCTGACTGTAAATTGTAGAACAAAGGGGTATGACCTAATAGGTAAGACAATATTTCTTGGTGAAGTTATTGGGGGCATCCAATTATACTTGTCCATGAGTTTTTCTCTATTAATTTTTCCTGTGGCGCCATATCATTTAGCGATGGCAAATCTGGTGGGGGATCTCCTACTACACTTTTCCCATTACGAAGGAAGGGTTGTGCGTTACCCCGTCTCTTATACACATCT
>PNEW01000215.1 GCA_002922725.1 Verrucomicrobia bacterium Opi.OSU.00C
AGATGTGTATAAGAGACAGGCACAAGACGGAGCAGGAACACCATTGGGTTTAGCTTATGGTTCAATGTATAATAGATTTCAACCATACTATGGATTTGGTTATGGTTATGGTAGGGATGGATATTATAATAGTTACGGAACTTATTATGGATATGATTCATATCTAATAGGTGGATATACAATGTATGTTCCAGTTAATACAGGTGAAAGAAAACCAAGAACATTTTCTACAGATAGAAGTTCTACTTCATCTGGAACAAATTTAATTGTTACAAGAACAAGAAGTTCTAATACTTCTCAATCAAGTAATAATGGTGGTTATAGTAATAGTTCTAATATATCAGTTACACGAGGAACTTCATCAAGTTCTTCTTCAAATAGTTCAAGCGGACGAAGAGTAACCAAAAGAAATTAAAAAAAACGAAAAAAAGCCTTGACTTTTACAAATATTCTTCGTAAGATCAAGTAACAAAAAGAGAGAGTAAATTAATGTTATCAATAAAAAACGAAATTAGGAAATTAGATAGTCTTTCAGATTTGAATGAGTTATCAGCATTCATTAGTGATTGTAAGACTATGTTGGGTAAATCAACATTAGGAGTTGGTTCTAAAGTATGGGTAGTCCAGAAAACTAAAAGGACTGCTGGAGTCATCACTAAGATGAATATCAAGAAAGCCATAGTTGATATGAATGGTATGTTATACAATGTTCCATTTTCAATGTTGGAATTAGCGTAAAAAAAAAAGTCAAAAAAAGCCTTGACTTTTACAAATTTTATTCGTAAGATCAATAGTAATGAGAGCGAAAAAAAATGACTAATC
>PNEW01000216.1 GCA_002922725.1 Verrucomicrobia bacterium Opi.OSU.00C
AGATGTGTATAAGAGACAGCCTCAATCCTGCGCTTACTGCTCGCGCTTTTATCTTTTTCGCTTATCCAGCACAAATGTCTGGCGACTTTGTCTGGACTGCTGTCGATGGCTTCAGTGGAGCTACTCCTCTCGGTTTAGTCGCTGCTGAAAGTATGCGTGATCTCACTACGACCATCAGTTGGAACCAGGCTTTTTTCGGACAGATTCAAGGTTCAATGGGTGAAACCTCTACTCTTGCCTGTTTGATTGGTGCTGCTTTACTTATTTTTTCTGGTGTTGGTTCTTGGCGCATTATGTTGGCTGTGCTAATTGGAGCCCTCACAACGTCAACTCTCCTCTATGTTATTGGAAGCGAAACCAATTCCATGTTTGAGATGAGCCCAGCATGGCATTTGGTCCTAGGTGGATTTGCTTTTGGTTTAGTTTTTATGGCAACAGACCCCGTTTCTGCTTCAATGACAGATACAGGTAAGTGGATCTATGGTCTCCTTATTGGTTTCCTTGTTATACTTGTACGTGTCATTAACCCCGCATTTCCAGAAGGAATGATGCTAACTATTCTTTTCGGCAATGTTTTTGCCACAGGCATAGACTATTTAGTTATCAATGCGTATCTTAAAAAGAGGAAATTGCGTTATGGGTAATGACACAATTACGAAAACACTAATAGTTGCAGGGCTGGTTTCTATCATCTGCTCAGTAAATAAAAGTTGGCCCAATTTTACTGTATCTGTCTCTTATACACATCT
>PNEW01000217.1 GCA_002922725.1 Verrucomicrobia bacterium Opi.OSU.00C
GAGTAGAATCTACCAAGACACTTGGGAAAAATCCCCCCTCAAGTGGAGAAGATAGGGGTAGTGAGTTAAAGTTCTCATTGACAAAAACTTTAAAATTCGTGGTTTCGTCCTTTCTACGATAATTTGAAAGGGTGGTGGTTTTGTCGGACTTTCTACCAATTTGAAAACCGACAAAGTTTTTGGGGAATAGATAGTTAGACTATACCGCTGGACTCGTTGAGGACTCTGGATTCCCCAATTTTTTAAAAAAATAATTAATATATGATTCTTGATAAAGAAAAAATAATTTTTGTGCATATTAGAAAAACTGGAGGAACGAGTATTGAACACTCGTTTAATCATGATGCTGATAAGAAACCTTCACTAAAACATTGCCCAATTAAATATTACAAAGGAGAACATCCGAAAGAGTTTAAAGAATACTTCAAGTTTACAGTTGTTAGAAACCCCTGGGACTGGTTAGTATCAAGATACTTTTGGAGTAGATATCATCAAAGACTTTTTGATTATACATTCGAGGAATTTATTGATAATGTTTATAGAGGGGAATCACTTAATAAAAATCAACCTTGGTTAGAAGAAGCACTAAACTCTCAAGTGAGTAGAATCTCAATTGAAGGAAAAATATCTGTTGATTTCATTATAAAATTTGAAAACTTACAAAAAGATTTTGACAAGGTATGTGAAATAGCTAAAATAACAAAAAGAAAATTACCACACAAATTTAAAACAAAACACAATCACTATTCAGACTATTATACTCCAAAATTAAAAGGACTGCTGGAGTCATCACTAAGATGAATATCAAGAAAGCCATAGTTGATATGAATGGTATGTTATACAATGTTCCATTTTCAATGTTGGAATTAGCGTAAAAAAAGTCAAAAAAAGCCTTGACTTTTACAAATTTTATTCGTAAGATCAATAG
>PNEW01000218.1 GCA_002922725.1 Verrucomicrobia bacterium Opi.OSU.00C
ATCACAACAAGAGCAAGCCACTACTTATGGTGCTTGCTCATGTTTGTCACCGGTAATGTTTGCGAGCGCTATCCCACAGCCACTACCAATGATTTACTTTTGCGGCAGCATCTCAACGAGGCCATGATCGCCAACAAGGTGGTCAATACCGGCACAACTGGGCACTGCCTGACGGTTCTGGGTTTTGATCCGGTTTCTGATCAGATCACTATATGGAATCCATGGGGCACATCTAAGTTTTACGATACTGCCGGCGTCAAAATGCATGACGGCGTTTTTACTCTTGGCTTTAATGATTTTGAACACCGCTTCGTTTCGCTCTTAATTGAAGGCGATCGGCCAGCTACCAGTAAAGATTACAACAAGAGCAAGCACCATAAGTAGTGGCTTGCTCTTGTTGTGATCTGCGATTTTCGGATGGAGATTTCTATTCGTTATCTGGAATAGCGGCGCCCGGGGGTAGGGTTTTGCCGACAAACTGATGGCGCTCAGAGCGATCTGCTTTTTGCTTTTTGGTAGAAGCTTTTTTAGCGTCGCCACTGGGGGCTACTTCTTTGGTAGCAGGTTCTTTGCTGCCGGCAGCAGGGGTGGTCTTTTGTTTAGACAGGGGCTCGTCCACATCCGGAATTGGCGCTCCTGGGGGCAGAACATTGCCCACATATTGATGACGCTCAGCCTGACCGCTTGAATAGTAGGCCTCGTTGATGCTGCCGCAAAAGTAAATCATTGGTAGTGGCTGTGGGATAGCGCTCGCAAACATTACCGGTGACAAACATCAGCATTCGTCCCCCGGAGCCGCCATTCCAGATAACGAATAGAAATCTCCATCCGAAAATCGCAGATCACAACAAGAGCAAGACACTACTTATGGTGCTTGCTCTTGTTGTAATCTTTACTGGTAGCT
>PNEW01000219.1 GCA_002922725.1 Verrucomicrobia bacterium Opi.OSU.00C
ATGCATAAACAAAGCTTTTACGGACATGACCGAATTTATTTTTAATAATCTCTATTACAATTGGGTAATGAAATATCTTCACTGAAGTTTCCTTTAGGTACTTCAGTGAAACTAAATCGCTCATCAGCTGCTCGACACACCTTTTCAGGTAAACCAAGTTCACGGCAGACAATATTGGCTCCCATCACGGTTGAGACGCATTTATAAAATGCAATTCTTCTGGATATACCTTCTCTTCCAAAGCCACAATCAGATGAGAGAATCAACCTTTCGGGCGATAGGTAATCCAATGCTTTTCGGATAAGGTCGGCGACTAGGTCTGGGGATTCAACAACGGTATTTGTATGATTAACGACACCGATCCCAATCTTTTTAGTCGTACTATTCTTTGCTATGTGGTTGAGGTCTTTTCCAAAAGTGCTGGCACATTCGAAAGTAATCACGTCTGCATTCATATTATAAAAATAAGGTATTACTTTTTCATACGATGGAGGGACCCAAGTGGTACGCTGTTGATTAGGGTTTCCCCAACAGGTATGAACCCATACCTCGGCATCTAGTCCTTCAACTTCACGATTGAAAGCCTCCGTAAAAAAATCTAAATCATTGGCTTTTACATTTTCCCTAAGGGCAAGAAAATGATGCATAGGTTCTTCTATTTGAATAAGCTTACAACCGGATGCGACCATCAATTTGTACTCTTCATTCATGATCGTACTAAGATCCATGATGAGTTCCCTGTCTGAAGGGTAGAACTTATTCCAGATCATCGCATTCAGACTTTGGGCACAAACCGCACCAAATTTAACGGGTTTATGTGTCAATTTTTGTGCAGTTTTCCAAACCGCATCATAATGGAGAGGGCCACGGGTAACCTTTTCTACGAGGTAAGGTCTGTC
>PNEW01000220.1 GCA_002922725.1 Verrucomicrobia bacterium Opi.OSU.00C
AGGCTATACCAAGAGATAAACCAGCAAGACCACCACCTATTATCGTTATTGACTTTATTTTCTTATAGCAATCATGCGGTATTGTCCAAGAAATCCAACCTCGCAGTTATATTTCCATTGCTTAAGGTCGAGCCCCAGCAAATTTGGCAACTCATCATTGATAAAGCCGGCTTCAATACTGACACGTGCATCGTGGTTTGTAACATAGTTGGTACCAAGTAAACGAGCAAATTTTAACTGAAATAGATGTAAGTTGCGCCTTGCCGGTTCAGAAATTAAAATAAGCTTTGTACTTCTGTCAATTTTCTGACCGAGACGAAATAATTCCTGATCTTCAAATTGGTGTAAAACAAGGTTAGCTAAGATAATATCGTAATGATCATATTCATCGAATACTCGAAGATCAGTTTGATGCCAGTTCCACGATTTTGGCCATTTTGATGGACGAGAAAATTGATCCAAACCGTCATATTCTATATCATGTTCATTTAAAATTCTTGGAAATAACCATCTTCCCAAATCTCCAAGTCCAGAACCTATTTCGAGTAGGTGATCATTTTTATCTAATCTTTTTTTTAGTTCACGATAAAACCAGCGAAAATTCCCCATAAGATGATTAAAGATTAGCAAATCTCTCCTATTGTGGAGTGCATCCGGATGATTTTCTGGGAGTTGGCCAAGAATCTCAGGTTTTATCGCTCGGATCATTACAATTATTTATCTATTACTCACACATCTAAAACACGAAATCAGCTTAAAGATTTTCCTAATTGATATAGCAATTATATTGAAATAAAAAAACCCTTCCAATAAAGAAGGGTTATAGCTTACAAGTCTATTTAACATACCTTAAAAAGTTATTCTTCATCTTTGGTCTTCATTAAACCATA
>PNEW01000221.1 GCA_002922725.1 Verrucomicrobia bacterium Opi.OSU.00C
TTCGCAAAGTTATTGCCGTAATGCTGGACAGAATGGAATTGGAGCATAAGTGGCATTACGCATTCAAAGACGAACTCTATGAGGCGCTTTGACGCCATCAGGCCAGCTAAATAAGTAGATGGCAAATAATGGATAAATCAGAGATATCGTTTGAGGAAGTTGATGACGATCTAGTAGATAGAGCATTTCACGCTTTGAATGCACATAATGTGGATGAAGCCGAGGCCATTCTGCTTGCCGTAGCCTAGAACACCCCAAAATCCGCTATCAAGATTCTTTCGTTATTATTAACTCAGGGACATCCATAACGGAGAAACTGCTCACAACATCTTCAAGGGACATCGCTGCGTATTGCTGCGGACTTTCAATGCCCAGCTCTTTTACCTCCCCAAACCGTTGTTGAATGAGTTCGTCAGGTATGTTCAATCGTTTTTTTATCGCCCGGAGATAACGAGCTTCATTCTCATCTATCCTGTGATCAGCGCTGATCATTCTTAGGACAATATCTATAACAATTAGCTTTTCGCTTTCGTCCAATTCCGCTTCAACCATTTGTTTAAAGTTGTCTGAAAAGAACACTCTTTTTCTCGCATTAAACTCTGCAGTGATGGTATTTAATTCCGATTCCAGATCGATACCCTTCAAATACGGTGTGTGTTCAGATATTTCCTTCAGCTCCTCGATCTCAAGAGGGTGAATTTGACCATCACAGGCCATCACTCCAAATGATGTCCTTAGCAGCATTAGTTTGAATTCAGTTTTGTCCATGATTAAGTGTGTTAAATGGTTGAAATCTCGTCGCCATAGGATCTGTACTTCTCAATTTGTGCCAGTGTTAGTGAGGATTTGACCGACTCAATCGCCTTGGTCAGATG
>PNEW01000222.1 GCA_002922725.1 Verrucomicrobia bacterium Opi.OSU.00C
GAATTAGATCATAACGTAAATATAAAAGGGATTGATTTCTGTGAAGCAATGATTGCAAAGGCTATAGAAAAAACCTCAATATCTTTGCGCATCACTGTACGTTGTGCATGTAGGTTCGCTTTAAGGACTTCATTCAAATTTTCTTCTGGGTGAGATATTGTGTCTGAAGTTACTTTGAACGTTTTGACTCCGGTAGAGGGCAATTCAAATTTATAGTTACGGAAAACTTTTTCAAGAACTGTCATTAGACCACGGGCTCCAGTTTGCTCATGGATCGCACGATGGGCTATTTCGCTAATAGCTTCTGGCGTAACTTTGAAGTTAATGTGATAACCTCCAAAGTCACTTTTATACTGTTCAAGTATACTACCTTCAGAACCTGAGAGAATCATCACTAAGTCTTCCTTCTCCAGTTTTTGGCAGGCAACCCGTACAGGAAGTCTCCCAATAAACTCAGGTTCGAACCCATATTTTATAAAATCAGTTGTTTCCACTTTATTGAGATAGTCGTAATTGGTTATTTCTAAGAAATCCTGATTTGAGGCGAATCCGACTTGATTACTTTCGATACGTTTTTTAACGGCCTCTCCTAGTTTCCCAAATGCACCACTGACAATGAAAAGTATATGTCGTGTATTAATACTTTTTTTACCAACCTTATTTCCCCGGGAAACTTCCATCATTGCTTGCATCTGAGCCATCATATCAGTCGGACTAAAAAGACTTACATCAGTCTCCTCCATGAGTTTTAAAAGATTGATTTGCACCCCACGACCTGAAACATCTCTGCCTTGCATACTATTTGTGAATGCAATCTTATCAATTTCATCAATTTAAATGATGCCGTATTGAGCAAGGTCAA
>PNEW01000223.1 GCA_002922725.1 Verrucomicrobia bacterium Opi.OSU.00C
GCTATGTCATGGGCGTCGGCACACCACCGCAGTTATTAAGAATGATTGCGAATGGTGCAGATATGTTCGATTGCGTACTTCCATCTCGGGCAGCACGACACGGCACCGCGTATACACCCTATGGAACCATGAATTTACGTAATATTCGATTTAAAGAAGATCAGCTTCCACTGGTAGAAGACTTACAAAATTATACCTGCCAAAATTTTACACGTGCTTATTTGAGGCACCTTATTATCGCTGATGAGATTCTTGCAAGTGTTCTTCTCACATTACATAATCTTCATTTTTATCTCGATCTCATGAAACAAGCACGCGAACACTTGGAAAATGGAGATTTTGGTTCTTGGCACAAATCATGGATTAATCAGTACGAAAAAGGGGAGAGGGATAATTAATTTTGAATATGAATTCATTTCATTTATTTAATAAGTTAATTAATATATAATTAAAGTGCAACTACGATAATGGAATAATAATGCGGGAACAATTTTGACTTACAGCTTTTCAAAAAATGAAGTCTTCCGGTATATATTTCATTCAATCATTTCAGATAAAGTATTTAGCTGTTAATAAAATATGCGAATTTTAGTTACAGGTGCATCTGGTTTCTTAGGAAGTCATCTTTGCGAGCGATTGCTCAGTGATGGTAATAAAGTTATTGCACTCGATAATAATTTTACAGGTCGAAAAGAGAATATAGAATCTATCATGAGTAATCCAAATTTTGAATTTAGAAGACATGATATTGTAAATCCAATCAAAGTTGAAGTTGACCAGATTTATAATTTTGCTTGTCCTGCTTCCCCCGTGCATTACCAGTACAATCCGATTAAAACTGTTAAGACATCGATTATAGG
>PNEW01000224.1 GCA_002922725.1 Verrucomicrobia bacterium Opi.OSU.00C
CAATATATTAGTCAGTGACAATAATGCTTATATAAGATTTTAAAGCCACTTTTTTTTGAGCGAGAATTCGGTGCACTAAAGATATACTTTACTTATAGGATGGGTTTGTGTGTTCACGAACAGGATTACTATTGAATCCCATCGGGGAGAAAAATCCCTTCGCCGCATACAGGGTAATGGATATATTAGGGCTATTCCACTGTTTATGAATTACCCCTCGTAACCCCTAAAATATCAGTGGAAAGCAATTAGTTTCAAATAGCTTGCTTATTAATTTCATCCAACGTTATCTTCGGATATTGGCGAGTTTGTTATCAGTACCGCATAATTACACAAAAATAAACATCCACAAGAATATGCTATATAAGTATTTACAGTGTTATTTCTTATATTTTTATTCATTCCACTATTAGGACTGAAATTGTAGATTAATTAGATTTAAATGGATACAGCCATTATTATTTCAATTTTTTTTCAGGGATCCAAAACTACCACCTCTAATTTAAACTTAACACATTTCAGCTTTATCAATTACTGCTAAATTAATTAACGAAATTTTGGGGGACTTTTGAAACAATTCATTAAACATAAACAAAGGAATATATATGTATTCAATCTTCGTCACCATTAATGTTAAACCAGAACATATTGAAGCGTTCAAAAAAGCCAGTCTTGGAGATTCGAAGGGGTCTGTTCGTGACGAACCTGGATGTTTTCGTTTCGATATTCACCAGGACAAGGGAATCTCTTCGAGGTTTTGATAGCACATTAACACTTCCTTTAAGGAATACCCCATTTATATGAATACTGAATTAATTCGTAATATTGGAATTATTGCACATGTGGAC
>PNEW01000225.1 GCA_002922725.1 Verrucomicrobia bacterium Opi.OSU.00C
GCTATGAACAACGAAATCTCGAAGACACAGATTGATACCTATAATGATTTAGGTTATGTGGTCATAGAAAATTTACTCTCCAATGATGAATTGGAGTGCTGGCGCACTGCCATTGATACAGGTATAGACCAGCACATAAGTAAGAAGATGCACAACAATCAAAAGGGAGAAAGCTATTACAAAAATGTTTTTACCCAGTGCGTAAACATGTGGAAGAGTTCCAAGGCGATCAAAAATTTGGTTCTCGATACTCGCAATGGTAAGATGGCTTCCGAGTTGGCAGGTACTGAAGGCATGCGCCTCTACCATGATCACGCCCTGATAAAGCAACCTTGGGCTAATCCGACTCACTGGCATTCGGACAACCCCTACGACCCTTTCTATTCGCATCAAATGATTACCCTTTGGTTAGCACTCGACGATGCAACCCTCAAAAATGGCTGCCTGTGTTTTCTACCAGGAACACATAAGTCGAGTAGTTTTGATAAACATGTGGGACTCAATGAAAACATGAACGATCTATTTAAACTCTACCCCGAGTGGAAAGAAGAGGAACCAAAGTTTATTGAAGTGAGTGCAGGCGACGGGATATTTTTCAGCGGGATGATCGCACATGCAGCAGGTCCAAACATGACCCCGAGGCCTCGGCGGGCCTTTGCCATGCTTTTCATGCCCACAGGGTCGACATACAACGGGCCTGTCTCTTATACACATCTGACGCTGCCGACGATATGCAGTGGGTGGTACTTGTGGGGGGCCGCGTCTTTACAAAAAAAAAAACAGATCTCGTAAACGGACGGCGG
>PNEW01000226.1 GCA_002922725.1 Verrucomicrobia bacterium Opi.OSU.00C
AGATGTGTATAAGAGACAGACTTTCAAGGACATTATCCAGGGCGCCCCATTATGCCGGCAGTACTCCAGATTGAAGCTATGGCTCAGGCAGCCGGTGTACTGCTCCTTCGCCAGATATCCGGAGATGGAAAAGTTGCGCTCTTTATGAGCTGCGATAAAGTAAAGTTGCGTTACCCTGTAGTGCCTGGAGATCAACTAGAGATAAGAGTGAAATTGGATAAGGTGAGGGGGGGGGGTAAAATTGCTAAAGCAAGCGCTTTTTGTAAAGTGGGAAAGAAAAATGTATCCTCGTGTGAATTGATGTTTGCATTAGTAGATGATGCAGATGGAGTATAATTTATTTCCCGAATCTTTTCGATATTGATAAATTGTGGCAACTGAAATTCATCCCACTGCAATAGTTGAATCCGGAGCAATTCTGGATGAAAATGTGACGATTGAAGCATATGCCTATATTGGTGCTAAGGCTAAATGTGGAGCGAGAACTATTGTCCGACATCATGCAACTGTAGATGGGAAAACAATCATCGGTCGCGACAATGAAATATTTCCCTACGCTTTAATTGGTGGTAAGTCGCAAGACATGAAAGCCAAAGGAGGTACGCCTGGTCTCAAAATTGGGGATAATAACATTTTCAGAGAGTATGTTACTGTGCATTGTCATTCTAAGGACGGTGAATATACAATCCTTGGGTCTCATAACTATTGTCTTGCATACAGCCATATCGGACATGAATGCATAATCGGCAATCATTTTATTCTCGGACATAATAGTAC
>PNEW01000227.1 GCA_002922725.1 Verrucomicrobia bacterium Opi.OSU.00C
AGATGTGTATAAGAGACAGACTCCTGCTTTTACCAAATCTTCGTGTTTACCAGTTGCCACATTATAACCATTGCTGCCGCTACCTTTAAGTACCTGTTGAACAACAATAGAACCTTCAACGCCTGCATTAACACATAGATTCTTCAATGGCGACTCGATCGCTCGTCGCACAATCTGTGCTCCAATTGCTTCATCACCCTCCAACTGCAATTTTTCGATTGTCTTCGCGGTGCGCAACAAAGCAACTCCACCTCCAGCAACGATACCTTCTTCTACTGCAGCACGTGTCGCATGTAGAGCATCTTCCACACGTGCTTTCTTCTCCTTCATTTCTGGCTCCGTGGCAGCTCCGACATTGACTACTGCTACACCTCCAGCTAGCTTCGCTAACCGTTCCTGTAGTTTTTCACGATCATAATCGCTAGTCGTCTCATCAATCTGGCGACGAATTTGCTTCACTCGCCCTTGGATTTCCGAAGCTTTACCTGACCCTTCTATAATCGTAGAATTTTCTTTATCTACATTAATTCTTTTCGCTTTGCCCAAGTCCGACAATTGAACATTCTCCAACTTAATTCCAAGATCTTCTGTCAAACAGCGACCTCCAGTAAGGATCGCAATATCTTCCAGCATAGATTTACGC
>PNEW01000228.1 GCA_002922725.1 Verrucomicrobia bacterium Opi.OSU.00C
AGATGTGTATAAGAGACAAGGGAAAAAGGTCACCATATTAGGTGATATTTTATTCAGTCGAGTTGCCCGTTCAAATATTTGGGCACTTCAGAAACTTGGTGCCCATGTCACTGTAGCAGGTCCGTCAACATTGGTCCCTAAACTTTTTTGTGAACTGCAGGTAGAAGTTACTCATTCTTTAAAAGAAGCTTTGGCTGATGCTGATGCTGTTATGCTTTTGCGTATTCAACATGAAAGACAAACATCGACTCATTTCCCTTCTATTGGTGAATACAAAAGCATGTTTGGCCTTAATCTTCAACGTGCTTCATGGTTAAAACCTGACGCTACAATTATGCACCCAGGTCCAATTAATCGTGGTGTAGAGATCGATTCCCAACTTGCTGATTCTGACCGTTCAGTTATTCTACAACAAGTTACTAATGGCATTGTTTGTCGTATGGCTGTCCTCTTTCTTTGTGCTAGTGCTAACAGTCAGAGTCAACCGAGAAAGATATTATGAGTAACATTACTTGGATTTCTGGTGGTCAAGTAATTGACCCTAAAAATGATCGAGACTCGATAGGTGATATTTATGCTGTTGATGGTAAAATTGTTCCTTATTTGAGTGATAAAGAAAAAAAAACAAGCACAAATAATTAATGCAAAAGGGTTAATTGTATGCCCTGGTTTTGTTGATATTCACACTCATCTGTG
>PNEW01000229.1 GCA_002922725.1 Verrucomicrobia bacterium Opi.OSU.00C
GTTGGAAACAAGGGTTTTGGCATGATCTTAGCGGTAATGGCCATACCCAGCGCCCTTCCAGTACCGGCCATCGGGTATAGTACACTTTTCGGTATTTTGGTTGCAACTATCAGTCTACAAATGATTTTTGGCCGCAGTACCCCTTGGCTACCAAACCGGTTAAAGGAAATAAAATTACCTCGAAAACCTTTCGGCGTAATTGTTCATACCACTAATCTTTTCTTTTCACGTTTCGAATACCTGATAAAGCCTCGTATGCATTGGATTGGTAGCCGCTTGGGCTTACCTCTAATAGGTCTTCTAGTCTTCATCATGGCTTGCCTAATGATTTTTCCTATCCCTCTAACCAACACACCACCGGCAATAGTTATCTTCGCTGTCGGAGTAGGCTTAAGTGAAAATGACGGTATTCTCACCGGTCTTGCCTGTATCCTTGGTATTTTCGCTCTTATTCTCTACACCTACGTCATTTATCTCATAATTATCGTCGGCATGAATGGTATGGAAAAGATGTTTGGTTTTACTTACTAAAGATATTTTTTGCAAAAAAGTGAAATTGCTTATGTTTATAGTCAATAATATCTCACTATAATATTCTTCCTCTTTTCTTTCTTGTGTTTCATGGGCCTCTTGTGGCTATATTCTGAATTACATGGATAGGCCCGGGTGGCGGAATGGTAGACGCTGCGGACTTAAAATCCGTTGTCCGCAAGGACGTGAGGGTTCGAGTCCCTCCCTGGGCACCATTCGGGTGATTTGTAGGGGTCAGACCCAACAT
>PNEW01000230.1 GCA_002922725.1 Verrucomicrobia bacterium Opi.OSU.00C
AGATGTGTATAAGAGACATGATCACATATATGCTCTAGTTTTTTCATTTGCTCATCATTGAGCTCTATAGTGTATAAAGTGAGCTTTTTAGGCCCTGGGTTCTTATCTTGATATTTTTTATTTTTCTTCGCCATTGATTATCTTTTAATCCCAAAATATTATTACAATCAACCTCCAACTTTCATAAGAAACTTAAATAAAACATGAAATTCAGTCTGGAAAAAGATATATCACTATTTCAGAAAAGGCTTCAACACTGGTATACTCAACACCAACGTGACTTACCGTGGCGACATGAACCAACTCTCTATAAAACTGTCGTGTCAGAGTTTATGTTACAGCAAACACAAGTAATTACGGTAATTCCTTACTTCCGCCGATGGATTTCGGCTTTTCCTGGATTTGATGCATTAGCTAATGCAAAAGAAGAGATTGTAATAAAAAATTGGGAAGGTTTGGGGTA
>PNEW01000231.1 GCA_002922725.1 Verrucomicrobia bacterium Opi.OSU.00C
AGATGTGTATAAGAGACAGACCCAAAAGAGGTAGATAAGTTATAAGTAATAGGAAGAATGATTTTAAAAACTGTATTTTGATTTTAATATTTTTCATCTAGTTAAGTATTATCAATAAATATGCGCCATTACAGTTTATCGCCGCTGGCATGCGAGCTGATATATCAGAATCTCATTACTTGTCCTTAGCACAAACCGGACAAATACCATAGAATTGTAGTTCATGGTATACATCTTGGAATCCTGTACTTTTGCTAACCTTGTTTTCCAGTTCTTCTACTGGACATATCATTTCTAAGGTCTCCACATCACCACAATCATGACAGACGACGTAATCACGATGTTGACCAGATTCATTTAAAATAAAGTGTGTCGATCTATCGTGAAGACCTATTTTTCGAATTATTTTTTTTTTTTCCAACTTCTGTAATAACCGATAAACAGTAGCTGGGTCACAGCTACCTTCGATTTTTTCCGACTCAAAAAGTGATTTAACAGTTACAGGCCCCTTTTTGCTATTAATCAACAGGATAAGTACTGTCTCTTATACACATCT
>PNEW01000232.1 GCA_002922725.1 Verrucomicrobia bacterium Opi.OSU.00C
AGATGTGTATAAGAGACAGGTATATGCGGGATGGGAATCAGACGTCACATCACGCAAAACAACCTGGTATTCGACTCCATCAATCATTTCTGTGTTCTTCGATTTTAAAGTCGATCGGGTAAAGAATTTCTTCCCACTTGATACATCAATAAAACAGACTGGATTTAATTCCGGATGAATCTTTTTTTTCATTGTCACACAAACTCTTACTTTATGCCTGTTTTGCTTTAAACCGAGGATTCGTTTTACAAATTACATAGACTCGACCACGCCGTCGTACAACCTTGCAATCTGGATGCCTATTTTTCAATGACTTAAGTGATGATACTACTTTCATGGGCTTTTATTAATTTAGACCAGGTAAAGAACCTGATTCTTTCTTTTATGTCAATGTAATATGTGTTAGAGCCAGAAGGCGATTGTACTAAATAAAGACTTATAGAGGGCATAAAATATTTAAAGTTTTTTCGTACCCACTTATCTTTACATCTTCAATTTATCATATTGTATTAACGCAATCGCAAGTTCTAATTTACTGACGGATCTTCAGGGATGTCAGCAAGAAAACGAAGTTCCGGGCTAGCTCTAAACAAAATCTTTTGCCAAAGGATTTTTCCGTCATCATTTAAAATGATACTCCCATCAATTGGAC
>PNEW01000233.1 GCA_002922725.1 Verrucomicrobia bacterium Opi.OSU.00C
CCTGAATACTCAGCCAGAAAAAATAACTTAGGACAACTATAGAAAACTTATTTGCAAGATTAAGTAAACATATTAAAATAGATATAGGATCTAAACCAAAAATGATCAAATATTACCCACCTATAAATCTATCAATTTGTTATACACTGACCCTTATAAAGAGGCTAAGTAACCTATATGCCATAACAGTAAACTGGCCGTATCCCATTTTCTTTAAAACTATTTCGGTAAGTCCTGATTTAAACCAACATTGAATGGTCGATTGGGATCACCAGCAAGATAGAGTGTCTGTGTGGGAAATGCGAATTCGATACCTTCTTCATTAAATCGACGAAATACTTCCTTGTTAAATTTCTCGGTAAATGCCAAGTAGTCAATGAAAACAGGTGGGTGATACCAGTATAAAACAATTATATTTAATGATGCGTCATTAAATTCATTAAAGAACACACGGGGTGGAAAATTTGCATTCATGCCTTCGTGATTATCTAGTATTTCCTTAAGTATTTCTATTGCTCTATCTAGCTTTTCCGATGAGGTGTCATAGGTAACAGTTATATTAGCAAGACGACGGATATAAGGACGTTTACCAATATTTTTAATCGATTTGTTCGCGAGTTCGCCATTAGGCAGAGTTACGAGATGACCTTCTAGGGTGCGAATTTTTGTCGATCGTAGACCGACCTCTTCGACCGGGCCATCATGACCATCGACGACTATTCTATCACCCAGCTCGAATAATTA
>PNEW01000234.1 GCA_002922725.1 Verrucomicrobia bacterium Opi.OSU.00C
CTAATATATTGAGTGTAATGGATTATTAATAATGTCTGAAGGGTTATAATGAAAAGCGAATCTAAAGGCAGCGAGCTTTTCATTGTTGATAATATATTTGGGTGAAAATGTCTAAAATCTTCAAATATAGTGGGTTCCTCGTATTGACTGGTTGCTGCATCTTTTTCATTACTTATTTTTGGGGTGCGGTGATGAAGCCGGAGCTGGAACGAGAACCTATTGTCTACAGTCCGAAATTGATCGAAGAAACGGAGGAATTGAGAGACATCAGTTTCAGCGAGGAAGACTTATACCAAGTACAGCACGATGTCGATTACAGCGAGGGTGAATCCGGACAGTGGTACCCTAAAGGGGAATCGCCCATCCTTTCCGAACTGGTTGAAGAGGGAAAACTGCCACCGGTCAATGAACGCGTGGGACCTGAACCGGTGGTCATTATGGGAAGCGATGGACTCGGCAATTACGGTGGTACCTGGCACCTGGTCACGAACAGTCCCCAAAGCGTTTTGGATATTCAAGGATGGTGGATGTCAGGCACGACGCTCGTGCGATGGTCACCAATGGGCAATCCCATCGTTCCCCACATCGCCAAATGTTGGGAAATTTCCGCCGACAAAAAAGAATGGACCTTCGTTCTGCGCAAGGGCATGAAATGGTCAGACGGGCACCCATTTACCGCTGACGATCTTCTCTACTGGTGGGAAAAAAGAAGTGAAACAAGAATCTGATGCTATTCC
>PNEW01000235.1 GCA_002922725.1 Verrucomicrobia bacterium Opi.OSU.00C
TTTTTTTCCGGGAAACTTGCGTTTGTCGGTGATCGGTCAGGGCATAATGAAATATATACGACTGATTTACTCTTTACTCGGGTACGGCAAATTACCCAAGATCAGTCACATTCAATTTTACCACATTGGTCTCCTGATGGGGGTAGGATTAATTATACTAGTTATTATAGAAATGGTTTTCCAGATATTTATACTATCGACTTGGCTACCCTCCAGCGTAACACGATGGTCAGTTTCAGAGGAACTAATACGGGTGGTGAATATAATTTACGTGGGACAGAAGTAGCATTAGTCCTTTCTGGAACAGGAAATACTGAAATTTATATTGGGAATTCATTAGGACGTAATTTAAGGCGTATTACTCATAGTCCAGCAGTAGAGTCTGATCCCACCTGGTCACCCAATGGAGATCGAATTGCCTTTACTTCGAATCGACTTGGAAAACCACAATTATTTGAAGCGTCAGCAAGAGGTACGAATGTTAGGAGGATACCAACGAATATTAGCGGAAACTGTACTGAACCATCTTGGAATCCAAGAAATGTCAATATTTTAGCCTTTACAGCGGCAGTAGGTAATGAATTTGAGATTGCCCTGTTTGATTTTAACAAAAGTATAATTAATCCTACCCCCATCAGGAGACCAATGTGGTAAAATTGAATGTGACTGATCTTGGGTAATTTGCCGTACCCGAGTAAAGAGTAAATCAGTCGT
>PNEW01000236.1 GCA_002922725.1 Verrucomicrobia bacterium Opi.OSU.00C
TTAAGCAAACTAAGAACACACGATTTCTTCTAAGGCCTTGTTCAATAACAAAGAGATTTTGAGGCCCTATGGCTAAAATCAAACTCATCCCTACATAAAATCCAAAAGCAAATTTTCCCATTAAAAGAAAATTCTAACTCAAGGAAGCTGTAATTATAATGAGAGAAAAGATCTCCACAAAAATGACCCCTAAGCCTAATAAATCTCCACTTAATCCTCGATTAAAAGGTATAACAAATTTAATAAAAAGGTATGTCGATGCATATCCGATGATCATAATAAAAACTATAGCAAGAAATCCTGCAGGTAAAACCCAAAGCATACAAAAAATTACACACAATACTATCGTTCTATTTGTAACCTTTTTGAGGTGTTTCGTTAAACCAGCCTGCTTTGAAAGGTCACTGTAATTAACCAAAATTAAAATAGAAAACCTTCCAAGGCTTGAGCATGCGATCAGGCCACAGGCTAGAGCCAGCGAAGACTTTAATTCTGAAATTAGTAAGAATTTTAACAGAAAAACAATCGTTAGCGCCAACACACCATAAGTTCCCAGTCTACTATCTTTTAAAATCTTCTGTCTGATTGTGTAGTCTTTTCCTCCCAAGCTATCAAAGAAATCTGCAACTCCGTCTTCATGCAAAGCACCCGTTAACAAAATACCCATAGACAAAGAGATAAGTATCGATATCTCATGAG
>PNEW01000237.1 GCA_002922725.1 Verrucomicrobia bacterium Opi.OSU.00C
A
Organism: Verrucomicrobia bacterium Opi.OSU.00C; assembly: GCA_002922725.1. Lineage (GTDB taxonomy): Bacteria > Verrucomicrobiota > Verrucomicrobiia > Opitutales > PNEW01 > PNEW01. The sequence continues at coordinate 2 of PNEW01000237.1, forward strand.
GCAAGACTGATGCATCAAATGCAATGGGTGAATTAATTTTAGAAGAAATTTTAAAAAAAGTAGATATACCAGTTGTAGCCATAGGTGGTATAAAACTAAAAAACATTAATAAACTTAAGTGCATGGGTGTTTCAGGATTTGCAATGATCTCTGAAATTTTTAGTAGTATTAATCCTGAAAAAAAATTTAAGGAATTTAAAAAATTAGCAAAATGAAAAGAAATATTTTAATTACAGGCGGAACAAGTGGCATAGGCTTTAATGCTGCAAAAACTTTAGTCAAAAACCCAGAAAATAATTTAATTTTAATTGGAAAAAATATTAATAAAGGAGAGCTTGCACTTAGAAAGCTTAAAGAAATTTCGAATAACAAAAATATTTCATTTTTAAAATGTGATTTATCAAGTTTACGGGAAATTAATAATTTTTTTAAAGTTAATAAGTTTTCAAAACTTGATATTTTAGTCAATAATGCTGGAGCTGTTTTTTTCAATAAATCTATATCTAAAGAAAAAATAGAAAAAACATTTGCATTAAATCATTTGGGGTATTTTTTTTT
>PNEW01000238.1 GCA_002922725.1 Verrucomicrobia bacterium Opi.OSU.00C
AGATGTGTATAAGAGACAGGTTTATAACTGTGCCGCAGATATGTCTATTGTTCCACCTGACTCTGTATGGCTTGAATGAATTTTCAGATTCTAATTGTTAACTTTAATTAGTTTTTTTATCTCTTCTAGGGTTTGTTTAGTCGCCCCACGATTTTCTTGATGCCATTTAGTGGCCGCTATAGACATCGTCAAACGTCTACCTTCTGATTGAAATAATTCTACAGTAGACTTACTCAATTCACTCACATTATTTATTCGTTTCGCTGCACCGATCTTAACAAGAGCTTCACAAATTTGCCTAAAATTACTTGTTCTTGGACCAAAAATAAGTGGTTTACCAAGAGCTGCCGCTTCAACTGGCGTTTGACCTCCTTCAGACGGAGGAAGGGATTTTCCTATAAAAACAAGATCGGCGATCTGTGTCAGCATTTTCAATTCCCCAGTAGTATCAGCGACACTAATCATAACCGGTTCTGGTGGTTGTTTTGAGATTGAACGAAAATGAAATGGAAGGGATTGTGATTCGAGTAGACTTTTAATTTCTTTGTGTCGCTCTGCATGGCGAGGGACAATGAGCAAGCGACAGTCTATACCAGCACTCAAAGCATCTTTAAAAGCTAGAAGGATAGCTTTTTCTTCATTCGCCCAAGTTGAAGATCCAA
>PNEW01000239.1 GCA_002922725.1 Verrucomicrobia bacterium Opi.OSU.00C
TCTCGTGGGCTCGGAGATGTGTATAAGAGACAGGTATTATACATATTACCTCTTTATTAATAAAACGGAATTTTTGGATACCAATATAGCACAATATGAAGCAAGTTCATCATTGGCTAATTTTGTTAGACCAGTGGCCTAAGCTATCACCAGTCGATTCATCATTTTATTTCGCCTGAAACGCACCCGGCCAACCACCGTGAGCTTCGATGACCTCGTCAATCTCGGCCATTATGCGGATGGTCTCGTTGAGGGCGACGACGATCTTCTGATAATGGTCGATGTCCTCGTCAGTTAGAACGCGCCCGGGGCGAGGATTCTTGCCGCCCTTTGCTTGGCGATCTTTTAGCCACTTCTCGCAAATTTGGTAACTACCAATTTGGAAGTTCCACACATTCTCCGGCACACCTTGGATGCCGCGGGTCTTAGCCTCGTTGATCCACACGGTCTCGTCGGAGAAGGAAATATTCTCAACCTTAAAGTTATCGGAACCGATGAGAGTCGTGATGTATTCGTCGATCTTTGGAGATTCCATTAGTTGAATAGAGATTAGCTCACTGCCCATTTGAGAGAGCTTAAGAAACATATGCGAATTACATGTTAAGGCTGTCTCTTATACACATCT
>PNEW01000240.1 GCA_002922725.1 Verrucomicrobia bacterium Opi.OSU.00C
CCAACGATGAACAAAAAGTTGCGTTTAAATGTTTCATAATTAATTCCACTCTACTTTCAATTAACATACCCTTAACTGGCTCTCCTACCCTATTTAAAACTAAACCCTGCCCACTGTTTACTAATCAAGCCTCAAGCGTTCTAAAGATTGCTTTAGATTTTCGGCAAGTAGATTGGGGGGTATAAGTGGTGAAGCCATATCATTATAAGGTGTAATCTCGCCACTTACAGGATTCCAGTGAATAGGCCCGTACATGGCATGTTCACCGCTACACATCAGGATATGGTAAAGAGGATCACCTTTATTATAATGCCAGAACTCACCAGGATAATGTAGAAATCCGTGGCGTTCCATAATTGCAGTGATATCCATACGATTTTGATACTCCTCTACACTGACAAATGGACAATCCATCGGGGTATATTCGCTCATTTCCAAGTAAGGTTTTCCGCGAGACACCTCACTACCATCATCGATCCGAAATACCGATATATCTACCGCTGCGGCCATTAAATGCGTACCAGAATAGGGATAGTTAGCAACTAGGACCATTGATCTTTTTTTGACATGCTCCAAGGATGGCTTAACCCCTCCAGTTTCTCTCCAACACGAATGTACTATCATGTCAAAGATCTCA
>PNEW01000241.1 GCA_002922725.1 Verrucomicrobia bacterium Opi.OSU.00C
CTACTTCTTTTTTTTTTTTAATGCACCGACGACCCCCAAAATCTACCCACTGCATATCGTCGGCAGCGTCAGATGTGTATAAGAGACAGATTCTATTCCGCACATCGAGTGCTTCAGTTGGATTTTTTTTCTCAGGTATCTCTTGCATCTTGTTAATCAAAAAGGGGATATTTTCATGCATCTATGCATACCCGCCCTATTGTATAGTTTTAAAAATTAAATTATAGTTAATAAAATTTGAACATTATTAATTATCAAGCATAATTGAAAAACTGGAAAGCGTAGAGACTTGCTTGATGGAGGTGAAATATTATACGAACCGGTTTGTTCCAAAGCGGACTCAGATCTGATTTCCCTTTCCAACTGACAGTATGCCAGATCTCATTGGGATTATCACTGACAACAGGATCACAGTCTTCAGTGGAAAACCCATCAAAAGATTTAAAGTAATGATCAACCAACGCTACACTAATGTATCCACCATAGGCCGCCGCATTTATTTTTAATCTATCTCCTTCGAAAACAAACTGTCTGGTTATCACTTTACCATTTTCGTAGGTAGGTTTCAACTCCACCCAACCATCCTCGCGTAGTATGAGCTGTCTCTTATACACATCTGACGCTGCCGACGAT
>PNEW01000242.1 GCA_002922725.1 Verrucomicrobia bacterium Opi.OSU.00C
AGATGTGTATAAGAGACAGGACCAGATAAGAGTAAATTCTCTTTGACCTCTTCTTGAGTGAGACTTGCGAGACTATCTTCTGTGTAGGAGGAAAATACTTTTTCTTCGTTACCACTGATTTCTATGACCACTGATTTCTATGACCACTGACTGCAGGACTCTTTTTTCACCTCGATTAACGGCTATAACTTTTCCATTTGCAGGTGAGGTGTAATTAACACCCGGTGTTTTTTTATCAGTAAATAAAAGTTGGCCCAATTTTACTGTATCGTCTACTTTTACCGCCATCGTGGGTTTCATGCCCACATATTCGGTGCCAATAACGGCAACGGTCTTAACTGAAGCAGCTTCTTCGACCGATAACTCAGGTTCTCCGATGATAGGTAGATCCAACCCTTTTTTTATATTATAAGACAAACCTTATCCCTGTCTCTTATACACATCTCCGAGCCCACGAG
>PNEW01000243.1 GCA_002922725.1 Verrucomicrobia bacterium Opi.OSU.00C
AGATGTGTATAAGAGACAGCTCCATCTCATCCCACGAAGAGACGGAGTCGTCAAAAAGCCGCTATTAGTGATCAAACTGCAAATACCAGAGGTGGCAGTGCAAATGATTGATTCACTGAATCGACAAAATTTCACGTAGTCATCATTCAAGTTCTTTTCAAGAGAGAGTGCACCACGTTCACGCACTGTCTCTCCTGCGCACATCTTGTAAGGCGCGACTATTTGCCTTAAATAAGTTGATAGATTGGCTGAGAGATTAGAATAGGGTGGATTACCAATCACCACCGTGAAACGTTGATTTCGCTTGATTGCATTCACTGCCTCTGCCTCGTGCGCAAGCGCAGGAATAGCAAATTCTAGGGTCCCTGAGAAATCCTGAGCAGGTTCCTGTGCATTGGTCAGGTATATGCGCACGCGTTCGTTGCTCTGAAAATGGTAACCGGTCTCATACAGTTTGAGACCGATCTTCATGTGTGCGATAGCGTATGGAGCCATGAGTAACTCGTACCCATGAAGTCTGGGGAGAAGATGCTCCGGAACATACTTGTTCCAAAGATCAGCAAATTCTAACTC
>PNEW01000244.1 GCA_002922725.1 Verrucomicrobia bacterium Opi.OSU.00C
CCTAAGTTTTGTTAATGGGGCCGGGAATCGGATTCGACCCGACGACCTACGCATTACGATTGCGTTGCTCTACCGACTGAGCTATCCCGGCTTTTAATCCATGCTATTTTAAGGATAAATATTTTCGAGCAAGAAAAAAGAACATGGTTCGTGAAATGCTAGGTAGATTGAATTAAACCCGCCTTAATGAAAAGTAGTTTTTTATTCTAAAATAAAAACTATTATAGCAGTTATTACTTCAAGACTTATATAATAGTAAAAGGGATCAAACTTCTAGTAAAGTTAATAAAATCTAATAAGATTTCCGTTGTAGCTTGAGAAGAGATTTTTATATTGGGTTGGGTCTTCTTTAACGTATTTCTGTTCAGATATACAAACTACCCTACTTAAGTTATTGGAATTAATTATACTTGAGAAGCTGTCCTTACCTTATTGGAAATTAAAATTGCCTACCCACAGTGAATCAATGAAAACAACGAGGATCATACTCTCAATTAAGGTTACCCTTTTGTTTGCTGTTGTATAATTCCTGTCTCTTATACACATCT
>PNEW01000245.1 GCA_002922725.1 Verrucomicrobia bacterium Opi.OSU.00C
AGATGTGTATAAGAGACAGGGTGTAATCGGCGCCGTTTTTCTCTCAGCTTTAGGTGCTTATTTATTTGCATTGATAGGTCATAACAATTTACCGGAATCATTTATTCCATGGAAAGCTGCGGTGATTGCCATCCCTATAGTATTTATTGCTATCTTTGCTGATCTTGTGGAATCACTTTTTAAACGTCATGCAGGGCTAAAAGATTCTGGGAAAATAGTACCGGGTATAGGAGGTGCATTCGATCTTTTAGACAGTGTTATTTTAAGTGCTCCCACTGGTTATTTAATTTTAAAATATGTATTATAAAATGGGTCGGAAAAATATAATTCTTTTGGGAGCGACTGGATCGATTGGGGATAGCACGCTTCAAGTCCTGTCTCTTATACACATCTGACGCTGCCGACGATATGTAGTGTGTAGCTCTCGGGGGTCGCGGTATCTTGTAAAAAAAAACTGTACGTGATCTTCTCTGTCTACTGAAGACAGTCTTTAAATCAGTTGCTC
>PNEW01000246.1 GCA_002922725.1 Verrucomicrobia bacterium Opi.OSU.00C
AGAGACAGAAATTACCCACCCTTTTTTTTTTTATTATGTCCACTGCTATTGTTGTCTATATCCAATTTTGGGCCTTCTGGTGAAATTTTGCTAACGGGGGCCCCTTTTAGGCGACCAACAATTCTTGCCCCCGCCACAATGAGCAGGTCACTTTCGCAAACTGCCCAGTTTCCTGTCACGGTGCCGTGCATTCCAAACCAACGTAATGATAGTGGGTGTGATTCAGGAAAACTACCCAACCCCATCAAAGTTGTAGTCACGGGTATGCCTGTAAATTCAGCAAAGGCCAATAACTCTTTATCTGCATTTCCAGAAATAATACCACCACCTGTGTACAAAACAGGTTGTTTTGCATTTTCTAACAACGGAATGAGTTCTATTAACTCATTGTCACTTACTTGAGGTAAAGTCTTATATCCAAGCAGATTTATTTCAGCTGGACGACAGACTTGTTTTAGATCATCTATATCATCATCGAATCCACGTTGGTCCCATACATGATCACCTAAAGTAATAGCATCAACACCTGCACCCTGTCTCTTATACACATCT
>PNEW01000247.1 GCA_002922725.1 Verrucomicrobia bacterium Opi.OSU.00C
GACCAGTACTTTATGGAAGAAGGGGCGTCCCAAGCAGCGTCGTCAGACATTATTGGTACGGATTTGTATATAAAATCAATGCCCTCGGCAGTTGCAGGTGAAAACTATACATCCATATTCAATATCAGTTCTGGCTTTACCCAGCTATCGGTGAGTAAGAGTGATGGTAATGTTGTAACTTTTGCACAATAAATTGAAATTAAATTTAATAGCAGCCACCTCATAAATTATGAGGTGGCTTTTTTTTAGATGATCAGACCGTTATTTCTCAAATTAGCAATTCTCAGTCTCACTTCCACCATTACTCTGTTCGTGTCTTTTGTTTTATTAAACCACGAACAGGTGATGTGGTGGACTATTAATGGAGGATATTGGATGGTTCTTGCTACCACTGTAGCATTTTCCTGTTTCTTTATTCAAATTATGAAAAAAGAAACAAGAGACGGCTTTTCATTTAACCGCCATCGATGGGGAGTGATAACGATAATAATCTGTTCAGTATTTTTACATCTGCATGAACCGCATCGATTTAAGATATTATTTGATGAATATGTCCTTTTATCAAATTCATTGAGAATGCACGCCCATC
>PNEW01000248.1 GCA_002922725.1 Verrucomicrobia bacterium Opi.OSU.00C
ATCATTACCTGAACGACAAGAATTCAAAGAATTTTTGACCGAACATGGCTTTGATCTCGCATAATTCGATTGCGAATTATCAGAGATAACTAACATTTGAGTAAGGAATATTAGTCTCAATTTCGACATTTGCAATAGAAGGATGTTGTCGCAGTTTTAAAAAATCATTAGATCCTACTTTCCAGCTCAGGGAACCTGCGATATTGGTGACAACAATGTGATTATCATCCACAAGGAACCCTATTTCAGTTTGCGTATCACCGTAATTGTCTTCTAAAATACGCTTTAATTTATCAAGAAAATCATTAACTCCCACATCGGGCCTAACAACCCAACAAATCTTTTTTATTACATCAGGGATACTTTGTTCCAGTGGTTGTATAAAATCGGCACTCAACCGAACATCATCATTCCTTTTTAAAATGATGCCCGTTACCATCAATAGTTCTCCATCAACAAGTAAATTATTATATTTAGAAAATGCATCAGCATAAATATTAATGGTAAAAGTAGAAAGTCTGGTTCCTAGGCTTAGGATGGCCCAAGGACGTTTATCCCTCCTCGAGATTTTTTTT
>PNEW01000249.1 GCA_002922725.1 Verrucomicrobia bacterium Opi.OSU.00C
GGGAAAATCATTGATTCATCACCACAAAATACTTCAGTCCCTAAAACTAAAGTAATTAAATCTGCTAAAAGTCCCATCCCCACAAAAAAGTTAAAACCTTTTAACATTCTCATCTCTACCACCAATACATAAAATACCCTCCTCGGTAGATAAGGCTACGCCTTGACCCAATGGTCGTGGCAATTTATAATTACCAGGGCTTTTCCATTTGTAACCACCATCGACGTTTTTCTCCAAAATGTATATTTTATCACTCCAAATATTTTCTTCCGTATCTTCATGCATATCGGTCCGAATTCCACCTGCAATCATGTAGACACCGTTATGAACTCCTGAAAATGCTCCACGTAAAATAATCTGATCTTGCGCTTCACGTGATATCGGTAGAGGTGGAATTCTGTCTCTTATACACATCT
>PNEW01000250.1 GCA_002922725.1 Verrucomicrobia bacterium Opi.OSU.00C
CGTATAGATTATCTGACAAAAGAGCCGAATGAAAAAGCGAATAAAGAAAATCAATCTGAAAAGGAAGCTACGTAACATACAGGTCATTAATCGTTGCAAGCGACTAAAATATCAGATTAGTAAGGTATGTTCTCTCTTTCATTTCTTAGACCTCAATATATGCACAGATAAAATTCCTGATGGTGAACTATCAATTGCATTTATTGAGAGTGAAGAAATAAAACATCTACATCTGAAGTATTTTAACGATTCGAATACTACCGATGTCATTACTTTCCAAGGCGATAATGCAATGGATTTTGCTGGTGAAATTTGTGTATGTATTGATGTTGCTCAAGAAACAGCTTTCGAACATGGTAACTTACTTGCAGAAGAAATCACACTATATTTGATCCATGGGTGGCTGCATTTAGTTGGTTATGATGACAAAAGTGAGAGTGATCGCCGTTCCATGAGGAATGCTGAGAAAAAAGGATTCTCTCTACAGTTATTAAAGCAAAAACAATCCCTTCTTTTATCCTTCATTCAGATTAAATAAATAATCTTTTATTCTTGTTAGAACAGTATAC
>PNEW01000251.1 GCA_002922725.1 Verrucomicrobia bacterium Opi.OSU.00C
GAACAGTCTGTGCATCCCTGGGATCCATGATCTTCGGTAGTTTCTATCCCATGTCAGGCCGGCAGGTGAAACAACTCACAGTCCATGACACGGTCACACACACACTGGAAATCGGCCGCCGCATTCGCGCTGCCCGGGAATCTCAGCTCGATCCAGTGAAGGGAGTTCTTCAGTTTCTGGATGCCCCGGCGGAAGTTATTTTTTTCAG
>PNEW01000252.1 GCA_002922725.1 Verrucomicrobia bacterium Opi.OSU.00C
AGATGTGTATAAGAGACAACATCAACCAAGCTGAAATTAGTATTGGAACAATAAGACCTCTCTCTTTTATATACATGAATAAATAATAAGTTATTTTGAAGTATACTAAAAGACAATTTGTCCGGGGACGCCTCAAGCCGGAAAAGAAGATGCAATGAGCATGGCTAAATTGAGTCAATCAATGTATGCTTATATGAGACAGATGGTTTACTGATCAATAATACTACTTTTTCTTGTTCGTAAGCTACCAATCAGCTACACTACCATCGGTCTTGTAAAAATATTCACCACCCAATTCTTCTTGATACTGCCCCACATTCTGTTCCATTACCTGTTCATCAATTTCGAAACCGAGCCCAGGGTTTTTAGGCAATTCTATATGTCCATTTTTCAACCTTCCAGGGTTCTTTGAATATACCTTCACCTAAGCCCTGATCGATTTGTTCTTGGGCAATAAAATTAGGTATTACCG
>PNEW01000253.1 GCA_002922725.1 Verrucomicrobia bacterium Opi.OSU.00C
GGGATATCTTGTTCTTTCACATGGTAAGCAGAACCGTGACCATAAAGAATGCCTTTTTTATTAAGCAGAGCTTCGAGTTTTCCTCTATCTCCATCACTGGGAAACTTTACCCAGATAAAGATACCTCCAACAGGATGTGACCAAGTGCAACTATCGTTTACGCTTGATTCTCATCCGTCACACACCGCATCCCTTTTTTTCTTCATACTCCAGTCTGTCTCTTATACACATCTCCGAGCCCCCGC
>PNEW01000254.1 GCA_002922725.1 Verrucomicrobia bacterium Opi.OSU.00C
CAAAAACAACACAATCCCCGACAGCGTCACCAGCATTGGGGGGGGTGCCATCTATAGCTGCAGTAGTCTGACGAGCATTAAGGTAGGCAAAAGTAATACCGAATATTCTTCCGAGGATGGGGTTTTGTTCGACAAAAAGAAAACTGAGTTGATTAAATTTCCTGCTGGCAAAAGCGGTCACTACACGATTCCAGAGAGCGTCAACAGCATTAGGGGTTCTGCCTTCTCTTACTGCCGTAGTCTGACGAGCGTTGAGGTAGGTAAAGGTAATACAGAATATTCTTCCGGGGATGGGGTTTTGTTCGATAAAAAGAAAACTGAGTTGATTAAATTTCCTGCTGGCAAAAGCGGTCACTACACGATTCCAGAG
>PNEW01000255.1 GCA_002922725.1 Verrucomicrobia bacterium Opi.OSU.00C
AGATGTGTATAAGAGACAGGGGTATCCTATCCTGTGCAGAAAGCTGCGGCTTCAGTCTACAGTCTCGAAGGACAGAAACAAACAAAAAATCTCACCGATTATTACCTTGGAAACGCCCATATTATTCGTGAAGCGGTCACAAAACTGGGTTATGACTGTGTTGGCGGTGATAATTCACCTTATATTTGGGTGTATACGGGAAAAGATTCGTGGGAATCTTTTGATCTACTTCTGAAAAAAGCTGGTGTCGTCACGACTCCCGGATCTGGGTTTGGTTCTTGCGGAGAAGGTCATATTCGTTTTAGCGCATTTAACAAACGTGAAAATGTGACTCTCGCTATGGAACGCATAAGGGAGATATTGACATGAATGTTAGGCTCTAGGTGTAAATAAAAATAGTTCAAAGGTAAAAAGAATCCATAAAAAGTTATACCGGAAAGGAA
>PNEW01000256.1 GCA_002922725.1 Verrucomicrobia bacterium Opi.OSU.00C
AAAAAAAAGAACAATGAATTAGTATCAAGTGCAAAACTATAAACGAAATTCCATAGCTTGCCACGATTCACTTCCTCCTATGCATTCTCTAAATCATGTACTCGTGGTTGGTACACCGTATAAGATCTTTGAAGCTTACATTTCTTCGTATTCAAAATATATCGACTTTATCAAGTTTGGATGGGGCAGTGCATTGATTGACCCCGATTTCAAGCTAAAGAAGCAATTTTTTTTTCCAAGCAAAAGTAGGCATACGAGTGGTAGAGAGGTCTCGTGGGCTCGGAGATGTGTATAAGAGACAGGTTTAACCCCGAGTTGGATGGCCTTGTCTTCGCTTAAATAAGGATCAAAAGCGATAGTTTCCTTCATTTTGAATGACCTTAGAAGTTTAACAAGAGTCCCTCCAATAC
>PNEW01000257.1 GCA_002922725.1 Verrucomicrobia bacterium Opi.OSU.00C
CATATAAACGCTCAAACAGTTAATCAATATATATCGCGTATACGGGATTTTAAACCTGTTCTAATAGATGGATATCCATCCGCAATGTTAGCTTTGGCAAGATACGGAAATAAAAAACCATTATCCCAATTTAAGGGCTATAATATCGACGGCAGAAACATTGACTGATGATAATAAAATTGAAATAGAAGAGCATTTTGGTGTGACTGTCTTTAACCAATATGCATCTAGTGAGCCATCATTGTTTGCCTGCACAAATCAATACAATGAATTGTTAGTAAATCCTGAGTTCGGTCTCGTTGAAAATATTGACAAAAATAAAGGGTCCATTGCCACAACAGCATTACATAATACAACTTTTCCATTACTAAGGTATAACATTGATGATTTTTGTGTAATAAATGAAAATTTGAGTGCTTCGTGCGGTCGTAGTATGAAGATAAGGACAAGTTGATTAGGTAGACAAGACGATATACTAAATATACCTGGTAAAGGATTAGTTGGAAGGTTAGACCT
>PNEW01000258.1 GCA_002922725.1 Verrucomicrobia bacterium Opi.OSU.00C
AAGTAACCCCACAATTAAAAAGAGAAAAGGTACACGAGAGAGAGTTAATAATGTTGGCAACTTCATATTCTAAAGTTGCATAGTTGCAAAGCTGTCTCTTATACACATCTGACGCTGCCGACGATATGCAGTGAGTTTGCTACTGGGGTGACCATAGTTTCTAAAATAGATGATGATGGAAAACCTATTGGAATGACTGTAAATAGTTTTACTTCTGTTTCACTTGATCCACCGTTAGTGTTATGGAACATTGGTATTAATCAACCAAGTTATGACATCTTTTTAAATGCTAAGGGATATTCAGTTAGAATTTTATCTAAAGATCAAAGAGATATCTGCAATTTATTTTCAAGCTCAGTTGATAATAAATTTAACAATATTGATTTTCTTTTAAGTGATGTTGGGGCTGTCTCTTATACACATCTA
>PNEW01000259.1 GCA_002922725.1 Verrucomicrobia bacterium Opi.OSU.00C
AAAAAATAATTAGCGTTACCCTGGCCGAAAGGCTGCCGTAGTTGTTCTTTCCTATTCTGGCCGCTGGTCTGCCGGGGCGCGTGCTCAAGCCAATTTCTTACGCCTTCAAACTATTCATGAATCATTCCTACGACGCCATCAAGCGCTCCAAGATGCATGTGAAATGGTCCTGGCGTCCGCGTACCCTTATAGAGACGAAACGTCATGCCCTGGAGCAGATTTTGCTCAATTTTGAAGATATCGATTGTTTTTTTTTTTT
>PNEW01000260.1 GCA_002922725.1 Verrucomicrobia bacterium Opi.OSU.00C
AAAAAAAATGGCTTCTAGGAAGCCATTTCTTCTCTTCCTTTCACTTTCAGCCCTGGGTCAGGAAGATACCCTGGAGTAGGAAATGGCAACCTACTCCAGTATTCTTGCCTGGAAAATTCCATGGACAGAATTCCTGGAAGGCTACAATCCATGGGGTTATTATAATTAAAACACCCGCAGCCACCAACATTTCCCCACTGCATATCGTCGGCAGCGTCAGATGTGTATAAGAGACAAAAGGATACCTTTTTAAAATAGGTTCACCGGTCGAATTAATCGCATTTATCGATTCTTCAATAACCAAAGATTCAAATTTACCTCCTCCTATGG
>PNEW01000261.1 GCA_002922725.1 Verrucomicrobia bacterium Opi.OSU.00C
CCGGCAGCGTCAGATGTGTATAAGAGACAGCCATTGGCCTTCAGCCAACCGTGGGATAAAATCTACGTGCTTACCACAGCGACTTCCTCCCAAGTTCCCGCTAACATAAATTATGTCACCATTTTTAGCACCTTCACGTGTCATAGGACGATGGGCATTGCCCAAAAGTGTAAGCTGAGCTCCAAGAAAATTTTCAGACTCACATAAATCACCACCAACTATTTTTATATTTGAATTCGCCGACTCATCTCTAATACCGAAGTAGAAGGATTCCAACCAATCTAAACTTAAATTGGTTGGAAGAAAAAGGTTAATAACAGCAGTAGAAGGTGTTCCACCCATGGCAGCAATATCACTTAAATTACGCTTGATTAACTTAGCTCCTGCTTGTTGGGGTGAAATCATATCATCAAAATGATATTTGTATGCAAGAGAATCAGTAGTAATTAAATTATATTGATCAACTTCAAAGGGTAGAACTGCTGCGT
>PNEW01000262.1 GCA_002922725.1 Verrucomicrobia bacterium Opi.OSU.00C
AATCCGTTGTTGCCGTAGTATTGAAGAAAAACAAAAAATTCAACAACTAGGTTTAAAGGCTTATAGATTAAGTGAGTGTATTCAACCTCATTACCCATTAAGTCTTCTAGTAATTGATAAACTTTTGCCTTTAGTTGAGTCTGTTCTTCGGGACTAAAGGTTTGAAATAACTTAGAGGCTAGATTGCAAACATATTTCACTTTTTTTTTTT
>PNEW01000263.1 GCA_002922725.1 Verrucomicrobia bacterium Opi.OSU.00C
TCCTCAACCTTTGATTAAGCAGTTAAAAATGGGAGGAAAGCTAGTGATTCCCGTTGGTGATGTTTATCAGGAATTAAAAGTTTATACAAAAACAAAAAAGGGTATTAATAAATAAAATATTATTAATAGACCCCGTGAGCCTTTTTAATAGCTTCCGTCGTTAAATCTGGTTCCCAGAGCCATAAACAATAGCCATCAAATCCAATATCCTTAAAAGCAGAAAGCTTTTCCCTTAAGCTATTCAAATTATGATTGTAAACCCAGGTATAGGGATAAATGGGGAGTTTCCCTTTCAGCTTTTGAAGATGTTTCATCTGAAGTTTGATGGTTGAGAGATTGAAAGTATTCGAATAAAACATATCTTCGTCTTTTGGGTTGCATGGGTGATAGATCTTAGGTCCAGGACCAAGATCCGTGAGTTCATGAATCATTTTTCTTAATTTAATACCTGTCTCTTATACACATCTCCGAGCCC
>PNEW01000264.1 GCA_002922725.1 Verrucomicrobia bacterium Opi.OSU.00C
GTCTTTAAGTGACAGTAAATGGCATCATATTACTGGTGTAAGAAATCATTATAGAAATAGCCTAATTCTATATATTAACGGAAAAATTTCAGGTGAAGTGGAATATAACGGAGTTGCTAATAGCTGGGGAGATATTGTAATCGGCAATAGATATGTAGGTGAATCATCAACAGCTAATTTCAAAGGTGTAATCGATGACGTTCGCATCTACAAGAGGGCCTTGAGTGAATCTGAGGTGGCGGCGCTTTATGACTTCGAACGAGCACCTTCACCAGTCACAGATAAAATTCAGATTAACGCCTTCAGCAAATCCGCCTCTCCATTCTCCCTTACCTTCGAAATCAAAGCAGAAGCCGCCTTCCAAATTGTAGAGTCGTCTCGTGGGCGAGGGGATGTGAATAGGGGAGAGCCTGTATTCTTTTTTCATTTCGATGTTGTGTATTGAAAATGAGTGTTGTTTTCTGATTACTACTC
>PNEW01000265.1 GCA_002922725.1 Verrucomicrobia bacterium Opi.OSU.00C
GCTGAAGGCCAATGGTTGGCAGAACAAGAATATGTTCATTCTATGATTGATATAACAGACGGACTTCTATGCGATTTGCCAAATCTGATACCACCAGTATGTGCGGCAGGGTTAAATATTAAATCACTCCCTATCAGTAATGACGCTTATATTATATCTAAGGAAGATAGTAAGTCTGCAACATATCATGCTTTAAATGATGGCGAAGATTATGAACTCCTTTTTTACTTTAAGTAATAAATGTGATCCTGAATTATTTCAAAAAAAATGGACCGATCAATTTGAGATTTCACTGACCCGTATAGGGAAAATGATTGAGGATTTGGATCAAAATAATCATCCACAACGTATTATAGACTTAGATAATGGCCATGAACTAGATAAAACTGGTATCTACCCTTAAATCGATGGCAACTTGATAAGATCCTATTCTCCACTCAGCTTCAGCCTCCACCCATTGGCAGAGTCCTGAAT
>PNEW01000266.1 GCA_002922725.1 Verrucomicrobia bacterium Opi.OSU.00C
CGAGGGCGACACGATCATTGTGGTGTTCCTCGCGCCGTACCTATTGTCGATGCGATGACAGGTTTAGTTCTCGTTGACCATTGGGAAGTCTTTTCAGGTAAGGATCATTTTCAACCTGCACCTCATCATCATATGAAATGTCTTCTTCGATCATCAAATCATGTTGGGGGTTCGCGTTTTCTGCATCTTCGTCATCAAAGACAAGCGACAGTCTTCGCGGTTCAGGATAGATTACCAATGCAGGATTAGATACGCGACCTTTTTTTATAAACTCAAAAAGGCAGGGATAATGATTTTTTTCGAAGTGCTGGATGAAATCTCTCACCCAATTATTAGGAATAGAATCGCGCTTATTCAGTAAAACAACATCTGAAAAATGAATACATGCTTCATACCATGTATTCAGGGAAGATTCTTTTTCACAGAGTTTACAATTAATTACGCTTAGCGTGCGCGCAACCTGAAGGT
>PNEW01000267.1 GCA_002922725.1 Verrucomicrobia bacterium Opi.OSU.00C
CCTTGAGACCGTGGTCTGAAAAATTTATGGGAGGCTTCTTGTGGAAAAGGATTTGGCCTCCCACAACCCCAAGTAGCAATGGAGAATACAGACACCAAACTGATGGAGAAAAAGGCATGACCCTCCGCGATTATTACAAACAGGGTAGAATCACAAAGGTAGAGAAGGAGCCTTATGGCATCAGATTTGAAATTCCTGATCGCTTCGTAGGCTATTACAGCGAGAACGCTCGTGGTGATTATGACCGCGATGGATATGAGGACTTACAAATCTTTAAATCGGTGCGCTATATGCACGGAAGCGGCCTCTATTTCGGCTCACATATCGTTCACCGTGATGACTCGAGTCGCATTGCCGTGATTAATAATTATTATTTTAATCCCAATTGACTTTTGCATGAATAATTCAATCCATGAAGATACAACCGTACCTGATTCTTATGCATACGGTATCGAGCACTATGTGGC
>PNEW01000268.1 GCA_002922725.1 Verrucomicrobia bacterium Opi.OSU.00C
AAAAAAAAAAAAGAGGCAAGACGAGTCGGGGAGGCTTTGTTTGTTGGTCACTTGCGATTGTAGTGAGATACCTTGGATCGCTCCTGGCTCAGGTTGTGTCATTCCAGTTTGACCGCCTCACGGAATTGTAGTGGAACTGGGACGTCCTGGGAGTTGATGGAATCTGTTGTCCGCAAGCGTTGAGTTCGTCCGGTACGTTTGGTTTTGTTTTTTTTTTTTTT
>PNEW01000269.1 GCA_002922725.1 Verrucomicrobia bacterium Opi.OSU.00C
AAGAAGCTCTTTCTGAGGTTGGGATTGAAGGTATGACAGTATCTGAAGTAAAAGGATTCGGTCGCCAGAAAGGCCATACAGAAATATATCGCGGGAGTGAATATACAGTCGACTTTCTACCGAAAGTAATGATTGATATTGCAGTCCCAGACGATTTAGTATCGAAAACTATAGATACCATTAAAACCGCTGCTAAAACAGGTAAAATTGGTGATGGTAAGATATTCGTCGTCACAATTGAGGAAGCAATTCGTATTCGTACCGATGAAGTTGGTGACGAAGCGATATAATAACTGATTTTAAAAATATTTAAAAACAAAAAAAAAACCGGTAATCTGTACAGATTACCGGTTTTTTTATGTCACCCTTTTAAAGCTAAATATATCCTATAAAGCGTAAAACTTTAATTTGTTCCTTTTAATCTATATTATTAAAATAATTCTAGTAGGTATAGAAT
>PNEW01000270.1 GCA_002922725.1 Verrucomicrobia bacterium Opi.OSU.00C
CCTGAAAGACGGTGAAAAAGAAAAAGCTTTAGCTCATGCTAAATCAGTAAGAGGCCCAGTTGGAGAAATGCTGGTGGCTGCAGTTGAAAATGCTAATCGGGATGAAGACCATATCAATGAGGGGGGAGATATTAATATCTTCGAGCTCTCCTTCATTGTATGATAATATTGATTTTCTAGCCATAAATAAGATTTTAAATTTTAAACGACTTTACCTTTATCAATTTCCTGTCCTTCCTGAATAGCATAGTTTTCTACCTGTGCAAGAAAAGCGACAAATTGATTCCGCCTCCTGATAATTTCAGAAATTAAAATCCAACCAGGAATAGCCACCATAAGCCCCGTCTGTGTAGTAATCAACGCTTCTGAAATACCTGAAGCAACAAGATCAACGGTTTGTCCTGAACTACCAGCTAAGCCTTTAAAAGTAGTAAGCATACCTATAAC
>PNEW01000271.1 GCA_002922725.1 Verrucomicrobia bacterium Opi.OSU.00C
GGCCGAGTCCTTTTGCCAACTGATGTCTGGATGTTTAGGTTGATATTTGCCCATAGGCGACACCCATCAGTCGTAAGCGCTCTGTGCATGCTCGCCAAGTAGTCGACGTTGGCGTTGAGTTGCACGGACAAGTACATCTGGATTGAATTGAAAGTGAAGATAAGGGGGAAACTTCTGTGCTATCATTCGGTGAGAATAGTGAACCATGAATGAGTGACGAGTCTGATTACTTATGTTCGCCGTGCCACGATGCCAGATTTCACTTCGGAAGAGAATGCAATCACCCGCCTTTCCGAGAAAACTCTGTTCCTCTATGCCTTTCCAAATATTTCCCAGTTTAGTATTAGAGTTTTTGTCTATATTTGGCCTGTCTCTTATACACATCT
>PNEW01000272.1 GCA_002922725.1 Verrucomicrobia bacterium Opi.OSU.00C
AGGATTAAAACCAGGCGACCAAATTGTTTCTTTAGACGGTCAACCAATGATGACTTACTTTGCCCTTAATAGTTATATTCAATCTAATAAGGAAAAGTCGATGTCTTTAATCATTGATCGAGGGAGCAGATCCATGGAGTTTTCAATTAAGCCAGACATAGTTGTTGTAACTAAAAGTGGTGTTACTGCACCCAGTATGGGTTTTGAGTTGGAACGAAAACAATACCTAATTCACATTAACCCACTTACCCAGATCTATCAACACGCCACAGTAACCTTGCAAGTCCTTTGGGGTCTCATTCACCCACAATCAGACATTCGCCTGAATCAACTCACAGGCCCTCCGGGAATAGTCTATGCTTGTGCAACCGGAACTTCATAAACAGGATCCTCTGTTAAAGAGACACGTATAGTATCTCCCCTGTCTCTTATACACATCTCCG
>PNEW01000273.1 GCA_002922725.1 Verrucomicrobia bacterium Opi.OSU.00C
AAAAAAAAAAATGGCGATACTATCAATGGCTATTGGTAACATTATTTCAATTGCACAAGAAAATATAAAAAGTATGTTAGCTTACTCTACCATAGCCCATGTTGGTTATTTATTTTTTGGTTTAATCGCAGGCACTCCATCTGGATTTGCAGGTTCTATGTTTTATGTTATTAGTTATTCATTGATGACAATAGGTGCTTTTGGAATGATAATTTTATTATTTTTTT
>PNEW01000274.1 GCA_002922725.1 Verrucomicrobia bacterium Opi.OSU.00C
CAGTTAATCCAACTGGAAGTGGATGAATTCTCAAGTCCGGGTTTTGTGCATTTTAATGGGAGTGAATATCTTGCAGGCAAGAAAGCTGAAAACCTCTCACGGATCTATCCCCGAATTGTCACTGATACTTGTTGGGACCAACTCTCTCTTCGCCTCTCAATTATTTCTGCCGCAGGAAAAAACCCGTTATTTTCTGAACTCGCATTCCATCATTTAAAATATTTATGGACGCGATTAAATAAGCCTGGTATTTCTTTTGAAAAAGTTGTTTTTGCTTTGCCAGGTAATTACATCGCTATTAGTCAAGATGAGGAAGAACTGGAAATCGGACTTATCTTAAGCATGCGCGCGATTTAAAGATTCCTTTAACTGGTATCGTTGATATGGCTCTCGCATCGATCATCCCCCATCTACCTTCAATTAATACAACCCCTTTTAC
>PNEW01000275.1 GCA_002922725.1 Verrucomicrobia bacterium Opi.OSU.00C
CATTGATAATGGTCGGAATAAGTTTTTATTTTATTTATAAATCATTTATCAAGAACAAACTTTTAACAAATTGAATCAAAGGTATTTAGCAGATATTTCTAAACTTTTATTCCAAAGTTTATCGGCATTTATCTTGCTCATAGAAAAGTTTGATGAAGGTGAAACCTTTCCTTTATAGAAATATTCTCCAGTTATTTTATTATGCGTTTCAATTAAATATAATAAAGTTTCAGTACCTTCATTTATATTTATTCCTCCAAATTTCATAGCCAATCTAATTCCTAATGTTTTAATTTTA
>PNEW01000276.1 GCA_002922725.1 Verrucomicrobia bacterium Opi.OSU.00C
TATAAGAGACAGGCTTCAGGAATTGTTGCAATGGAAATTGGTGCGTTGGGGCCTAATTTTAGTGTGGTAAGCGCTTGTGCTACGGGGACTCACGCTATTGGCGAATCCATGCTTCATTTGCAATCAGGAACGGTCGATATTATGATCGCAGGGGGAAGTGAAGCTGCAGTAACTCCTTTGGGTTACGCTGGGTTTTGTAATATGAAAGCAATGAGCACCTCATCCAATGACGAGCCCGAACGGGCTAGTCGGCCATTTGATATGAAAAGAGATGGATTCGTAATGGGAGAAGGTTCTGGCGTAAGATTGTTGAGCAAATCGGCGACAATGCAGTAAAACACGAGCATGTTGTCCGGGTGCACGGACCAATCTCTGTCTCTTATACACATCT
>PNEW01000277.1 GCA_002922725.1 Verrucomicrobia bacterium Opi.OSU.00C
AGATGTGTATAAGAGACAGGCTAAGTAGTTTATTAGGTGATTATATTAGAAGATTTGAGACACAAGTTCATATCAGTGAGCTTCAACTTTTCGAGGAAATAATAGATGAAGCTAAATATTCCCAGGAAAACATTAATCTATCGGGAACAGATAAATTCAAGGCTCAACTTGCCGTAATCAACCCTGTCTCTTATACACATCT
>PNEW01000278.1 GCA_002922725.1 Verrucomicrobia bacterium Opi.OSU.00C
CAATCGAGATAGCTGATTTTATTTATCTGCATGAATTGAGAATTTCAGTTGTCTATATTGAAGTAGCCACATAACACATAAATTACTTACTGAATGAATAAAAAGATATTAACAGGTATAATAACTCTTATTCTTGTATTAGCTTACCCCTTATGGGGACAAGTAAAACCTCTCAAGAAAGAAGAAGATAAAATTCAAAAGGCGCGTACTGTTGTAAGCGAATGGGTAAAAACACGCCAAATAATATCAAAAGAAAAAAACGATTGGACCTGTCTCTTATACACATCTGAC
>PNEW01000279.1 GCA_002922725.1 Verrucomicrobia bacterium Opi.OSU.00C
CTACAACCCGAGGTTCACCGAAAGAAGAGGAACATTCGCGCACGCAACCGCGTCGATTATACTGCCAACGGCGGTATAAACAGGAGTGACCACCGGACTTCGCACCGGGTGCAAAACTAATGGCAACTAAAACTCGCGGCAACCAGGCGCAATACGTCGAGTTTGACGAATATGTCGACTCGAAAATTGTACACACCCGTGAAGCCATCAGGACGACCGACATCTTGTTAGTCGTTGTCACCGCCGCGGCCACCGTTCTCGGTTATCTCGTACTCTTCGTCATCGCCGACCACTGGCTCGGGATGGACTTCCTCCCGCCCGTGGTCCGGTCGGCGATGACGAAAAGTACGAGATAACCGAGAACGGTGGCCGCGGCGGTGACAACGACTAACAAGATGTCGGTCGTCCTG
>PNEW01000280.1 GCA_002922725.1 Verrucomicrobia bacterium Opi.OSU.00C
GCAGTAAAAACTGAAGGGATAGACCTTATTTCTTTAGAAGACATTCAAGAAGCCGATTTAATTGGATATAAAATAAAGTTACTCGCAACGGCAGAGTATTCAAAAAATAAGCTTACACAGGAAGTCTCTCCTAAATTAATTAAAAAAGCCAGTCCCATTGCACAAGTTAATGGTAGCACAAACATAATAGCAATTGAGGGTGAAGAAATTGGCACCACTGTTTTTTCTGGTCCAGGTGCGGGCATGGGACCAACAGCTTCTTCAGTAGTCTCAGACCTTGTCGCCATTGCTTCTAGAAAGAGTAAATCTACTTTTTTAACTGGCGACAAAACAAATAGTAGCAATAAGAATAAGCCAGTGTCTAAAAAAAGTTCATTTTACTTAAGATTTATACTGAAAGACAA
>PNEW01000281.1 GCA_002922725.1 Verrucomicrobia bacterium Opi.OSU.00C
GGCAGCGTCAGATGTGTATAAGAGACAGGAATAGATAATGGCTAGTAAATCGACAAAAATTCTTCTTGATCCTTTATTTAACAATAATCCGATTGGACTTCAAGTACTTGGTATTTGCTCTGCTTTGGCAATTACCTCAAAATTGGAAACAGTATTTGTCATGTCTATTGCGGTAACATGTGTCCTTGGATTATCAAATGCGAGTGTCAGTTTTATTCGCAATCATATTCCTAACAGCATACGTATTATAGTACCTGTCTCTTATACACATCT
>PNEW01000282.1 GCA_002922725.1 Verrucomicrobia bacterium Opi.OSU.00C
AGATGTGTATAAGAGACAGAATTTTAACCATAGGTGCAACTTCGGGTGCTACACAAAGAATTTTCATCTCAGTTATTACTTCTATTGCAAAAATTCAGGCGCGTATTGACATAAACTCTATGCTTTTGGCCATACCGGTAACTTCTTCTATATTAACGAGGCATCCACAGAGCCTAGCATCATTTTCTGCGACAGGACATTTTCGTGGCATACCATCTATAAAACGGGCGACAATTGGTTGTATTTCACGACCCAGAACCTGTCTCTTATACACATCT
>PNEW01000283.1 GCA_002922725.1 Verrucomicrobia bacterium Opi.OSU.00C
GCCTTGTACAGGGAGATGTTTCGGGCTTTTTCCTTTTCAGTGGCATCCACGCTAATGCCAAGCACTCGAAAAGGATTGTTGTAGATAAATTTCATAGGATTAACTCTAAATTTAGAGACGAAATTTCTCTGTCTAATTATTTAGGATCTCCGAGAAGAAGTTAATGGTTATTATTCAGTAAACAAGAAGAATAATTTGTACAGAGTTGCTTACACTCATACAAAAAGTGAAGCGAATAAAACTTCTTCAAAGCCTTGTTTATGACACTCTTTTTTCTTGCGATACTGAAGTTCATCAAGCACCCCCTGCAAAACCTCCTTATCTCTAGGAGAATCTTTCACAACGCCTTGAAGTTCTGTGAAGCTAGATCTGAAATAGGGACGGCTCATTTACTTAAGGT
>PNEW01000284.1 GCA_002922725.1 Verrucomicrobia bacterium Opi.OSU.00C
ACATAGGCCTCAGCTTTACCCCCAGCTCTTACAATAGAATCTGCCACTAATTTACAATTAGATTCCGATTTACTGACACAAATAACCGTCAATCCATTTTCAGCCAAATCCTCAGCTATTGCTCTACCAATACCCCGCCCTGCGCCAGTAACAAGGGCTATTCTATTATCAAATTTCAATTGCATCGGAACATAATTTCAAATAAAAATATGAATAATAAGAAATCTCGATTTTTCACAATTTTTTATTAAACTAATTTTAAATTAATAAACATCACGTTGATATCGTTTTTCTTTCTTCATTTGCTTAACGTATTTTTTTGCATCTTCACCAGTCATCCTACCCTCTTTTTCGATTATATTATGAAGAGCATCATCAACATCCAAAGCCATGCGC
>PNEW01000285.1 GCA_002922725.1 Verrucomicrobia bacterium Opi.OSU.00C
CTCATACACTTCGTGCTAACCCAGGACCGGTCTTTCTAACCTATCGTGATTCAGACGAAATTAACCGATATGTGGAAAAAATAATCTCAGATTCTCCATTGTTTGACTTTAAGACTGAGGATAATATACAACATACCGTGTGGCGTATCAGTGAATATGAAGCCATTTGTAATGCATTCAAATCAGTTCCCCATTTCTATATTGCTGATGGACATCACCGAAGCGCTAGCGCAACGAGGGCATGTCAACTGCAGCGTTCTGCGAATCCAAATCATCAGGGAGATGAAGACTATAACTGCTGTCTCTTATACACATCT
>PNEW01000286.1 GCA_002922725.1 Verrucomicrobia bacterium Opi.OSU.00C
AGATGTGTATAAGAGACAGCTAATGATTTCATGACATCAACATTGTCATTTACCTTTTTTTAAGAGAACCGATTGGTTTCCTAAAGGAATTCCGGAAAAAGAAAGCTGTTCACAAGCTTTTTTAACCTCTAACGTACACTCTTTAGGATCTGTCTCTTATACACATCTGACGCTGCCGACGATATGCAGTGAGGAGATCTCGGGGGGTGGCGCGTTCTTTAAAAAAAAAAACATGTACCAAGCAGAGAGATCAAGCACTAATGCGAAATATAGTT
>PNEW01000287.1 GCA_002922725.1 Verrucomicrobia bacterium Opi.OSU.00C
CTCGGAGATGTGTATAAGAGACAGTTGTTAGTCTTTCAATTATTCATTGGCAAGCCGAACTTTGTATATTCTTATGATTATTATCGAGTTCTCATCTGGAAGTCCCCATAGGCTTCCTGGCCATGTTCTCCGATGTCGAGACCTTCGAATTCTTCCTCTTCAGATACCCGAATCCCTAAGGTTGCCTTCAATATACCAAAAATGATGAAGGCAAACGTAAATGACCAGATACTTATCGCTAAGGTTCCGATTATCTGCCATCCTACAGAGAATCCTCCAAAAATGCCAGCAGCAATCGTACCCCAGTTACCACATATTCCATGAACAGAGATGGCCCCTACAGGATCGTCAAGGCCTAATTTATCAAACATTAGAATAGAAAAC